>NZ_PZKN01000018.1 GCF_003046795.1 Desulfonatronum sp. SC1
TTTTAAGCGTGAACATCTTTGAACGAAATCCATTATTACAGATAGTTGGAAATTACAGCTACGAAAACGAAGTTCGGTCAAACACTAACCAGTTGAGTTTCTTTGATTAAACGTTGGGACACTAGTGGTTGGGGATATCGGTGATCAGCACCTCGGGCGGGCACGACGGCGACAGCCCGGCCTGCTTGCCCGGTGTCCACTCATAGGTGGCATGGGTGCCGAGATGGATCATGGCGTCGGCCCCGAACTTTTTTTGCAGCCAGAGGTAGGCGGCGATGTACTGATGGTGGGGATAAAGGGTGGTGTCGTGGTAGAGCTTCATCGGGTCGTCGCCCCAGCCCCGGGCCGGTTCCGGCATCATGACCATATTGCCCCGCCGCACCATGGGGATGACGATCTTGCCCTGGTGCATCATCATCTGAAAATCACCCGGTTTGCCCCACTGGTCGATCACGGCGTCGCGGAAGGCTTGCGGCAGTTCGGCAAACCATTTTTCATACTCCGCCGGATCAAGCAGCACCAGATCGCCCGCCGCCACCATGGCATCCAGTTCACCCGGCGCCCAGGTGCCCACGTTGCGGGCGCCGTTCAGGATCAGCCTCTTGATCTCTTGCTCACCGGGCGGCTGGCCGGTGGTATAGCCCGCCCCGGCAAGCCCCTTGAAAATCTCTTCCAGCGAGGCAAAGATATTGAGATAACTGGCCCCGACATTCTGCTTGCCCTGGTGGTGATTATAAAAGAGGATGGCGATTTTCTTGTCGCGGTTGGCCTTGCCTTGCAGGTTGATCCAGCCCTTGAGCCGGGGGATCAGCCGTTCGATATTCTCGGTGACCGGTTGGTTAACATACCAGGTCTTGCCGCTGGTCCGGTCCACCACCTTTTCCTTGGCCATGAGCACCGAGGGCTCGATCAACCCGGAAATCTCCGGGCTGGCCATGGTCCAGGCCACCTCCCGTGGTCCGATCCCCACCGGGCTTTGCCGCCACTCCTCCACCGTGTCCTTATAAAGGCTGATGGCCGAGATGATCGGCACATCGAGTTTGCGCAGATCCTCGGCCAGTTTAGGGGTGAGAGCGGAATAAAATTTGAGGGAAAAGGCGAGCAGGATATCCACCCGCGCCTTGCCCTTGTCATCGAGCAGAAAGGACTCGATGGCCTGCTGGTCGTTGCCGAAACAGGGCAGCACGTTGAAACCCGCCTCCTCCAATCGTTTGATCAGATAATCAAGAGGCTCCTGCTGGCCGGGAGTCAAATATGAGGAATAAAAAAGCAGGCCCAGGCGCGGCTTTTGGGGATCATGGCCTGGTCGCGCCGCCTGCCACTTGAGAAACGAGGCCACATCCGAAAAAA
This sequence comes from Desulfonatronum sp. SC1, assembly GCF_003046795.1. Lineage (NCBI taxonomy): Bacteria > Pseudomonadati > Thermodesulfobacteriota > Desulfovibrionia > Desulfovibrionales > Desulfonatronaceae > Desulfonatronum > Desulfonatronum sp. SC1. The sequence continues at coordinate 1,351 of NZ_PZKN01000018.1, forward strand.
GATCCGGAGCCTCGGGATGATGGAGGCCAAGCCCCAACCGGGGCTGTAGCGGCGCGAAGGAGACCGCCGGGTCGAAATGGCGATGGATCACCAGGCGCAGCATGTTCTCGATATTTTCCCGGCTCAGGTGACGGAAGTAATCAGCCACCTCGTTATCAAAAAGAAAACCCTTCTTCTTTAAGGCCACGTCATCGTAAGAGCCGCGCAGGGCATAGATGGTCTTGCCAGAAAGATCGATTTCGGCGGTGAGATAATCCTCCAGATCCCGACCCATGACATCGACGACAATCACCCGGGCCGCCTCGATCTCCTTGCGTAAAGGCTCGCCACCCGGTTCCAGCTCGCCGGCGGAGACGACCTTGATCCGCTCTTTCAGCTCCGCCGCCATCCCGTCCACGGCCAGATTGCTGAGGTAGGAGTTATTGTCGATGACCAGCAAGGCAATTTCATGGGCCGGGGCGCTGGCCGGAAGCAAAAGGAGTATACAGATAATAAGGAGTTTTTTCATCATCATGGATTTCCCTCCGGCACATAGATCATGGAACCGTCTTCGAGCCGGTAGGCGGTGCCCAGGCGCTGGCCGCGCCCCTTGGCCTGCTCCGAGCTCACCATCATGGCCTCGATTTTTTTACCGTCCTTGATGATAATCTCGATCTCACCGCTGGCCGACTGTTTGGTAATGGTGACCTGTGAGTCCTGTTGCAGCAGATCTTCCAGACGATAGGCGCCAAAGATGGCCAGCAGCAGCCCGACGATAAAGACCAGACCCAGGTCAAAGAGATTGGCCACCCCGGCCATGGGGTCGTTGTCGGACAGACCGGCGCCTCGCTTCTGGTGGCGCTGAAGATATTTCATGATCGTTCCTCCCGCATGGCCACTTCGCAGAGCAGTTCCATATTTTTTACATCCTCTTCCACCCAGCGGCGCTGGATGGTGAAGAAGAAATAGCTGAGCAGCCCCAGGGCCATGCCCACCACCGTGGTGGTAAAGGCGATGACCAGATCCCCGGACAAACGGGTCAGATCGCCTTGGCCCAGGGCCGCCAGACCGGTACCCAGAGGAATAAGGGTACCCATCAGACCCAGTCCCGGCCCGATGCGGATCAGCATCTTGAGCCGGTCCAGCGAGCGCCACATTCCGTGCTCGGTGTCACGCAGCAGGTTGAGAACCGCGATCTCCGCCCCGGGCGTCTGCCGCACTTGATCAAATGCCTGGCCAAAAGCACGAACCGGGGCGGAAAAGCCGTTAAAGTGCAGGGCCGTCAATGATTCGATGGCGTTGGCAGGGGTGGACAGCCGCCTGCGAGCCAGCCACAGGCCGAAGAACTGGCCGCTGTAGGTCAGCAGCCAGACCGTAATGAGGCTGAGCAGCAGCAGCACCGGCAACAGCAGCGACGAGGAGACAAGATAGATAAACGATGCCAGCAGGGCGACGATGTTCATATATATCTCCGTAGTGATTGGATTAAACCAAAGCCAAAGGCCAGGGCCATGGCGGCCAGCAGCAGGAGCAGACGGGAGTCGGCAAGCACAACCATGTTGCTACTGATCCGGTAGATCCGTTCCAGGTCGCCGAACTGGGGCACGATGGCAATGGTTAGCAGGAAGTAGAGGGCGGCCAGCACCATGACCAGGCCCAGCCCATGGCCGCCGACCTTCTGGTTCAGGAGGAAGAAGAGCAGCCCGCTGCCCAGGCTGACCAGTACAAAACCGCCGGCAAGCCAGGCCATGAGCCAGGGATTGCCGGGCAGGAGATTGTGGAGAAAGGCCATGGTAAAAAGGATCACCGCAAAGCAGACCGGACAGGGCAGGGCCAGCAGCAGCCAGCCTCGGCTGGCTGCTGCTGGCTGGTCGCTTTGTTTTTGCAGCAGCACCACGCCCCAGAGCAGCAGCAGGGCGGCGAGCAGAAAATGGAGGAGCATGCCGCCCGCGGCAAGGGTCATGACCATTTGCAGGTGGGCCAGAAAATCAAAGTGAGCCACCATCAGCCAGGCCAGGGCAAAGAGCAGCAGGTAGCCGCCGTAAAAACCACCGACCACCAACAGGTTGCGCCGGAGACCGGCCTGCCGGCGCAGGCCGTGCCCCAGCCCGGCCCCGGCCTTGAAGGCAAAGACGCCCATGGTAAAAACAAGACCGAGGATGAGTGATTTGACCTCCATGGCTAAAACTCGTAGCGATAGGAGGCATAAAAGGCACGTCCGGGCTTGGGATAGCCTTTTTTCTCGTAATAATCCTTGTTAAAGAGATTATCCGCCCGCAAGGTGAGCCGGTGTTGAGAAAAGAAGGTGATGCCGACCACCAGATCCGCCACGGTAAAAGATGGATATTCCACCTCCGGATAGCCGGCAGCGTTCCAGTCGGTATCCTTCATCCGGCCCTGATTGCGAAAATGCAGCTTGGCGTCGAACATCCCGTCCTCGTACCGCACCCCGTAGTTTATCGTATGCCGGGCCACATTATGAATATCCCGCATGGTGCCGTCGGTTTGTTCCTCCCTGGCCTTGAGCATGTGGGTGGCGTTGATGAAGAATTCCAGGGAGCGTTCCCAAGCCAGGGGGGCGCCGATGTCGAAGGAAAGAATGGTTTCGATCCCCTCCATCTTCGCGCCCAGACTGTTTTGGTAGGTCGTGGTGGTGCCGGTTGTGACGCTGCTGATCCTGTCGTCAACATCGGTATGAAAATAGGTGAGATCCAGGTTCAAGCCCCACTGGGGCCGCACATAGCCAACGCCGAGATCGAAGGTGAGGGAGGATTCCGGATCAAGATCCGGGTTGCCCCGGGTCACCATGGTGATCCCACCGACCACGGTCTCCGCATAGCCCGCCAACTGGGCCGCGGAAGGCGGAACGAAGCCCTGGCCCAGGGTGGAGTGCAGCCTTACGCCGCCGTCAAATAGATAGTTCAGCCCGGCCCGCGGACTGACGGTGGAAAAGTCCTCCGAGTTCGGAGTGAAGTCGGTTTTGTATGGGGTCGTTTTGGTTTCCACCGTAAACGTATCGTAACGGCCGCCCAGGCTTGCGGTGAGCCGCTCATCCATGAGTTTCCAGATGGTTTCCAGATAGCCCGCCCAGTTTTCCCGGCCCTCGTTCGGGGACCAGGGAGCCTTTCTGGAACCGTCCTGATTATAACCGCGGCTCTCCACGGTGATATCCTGGTAATCAGCGCCGATGATGAAACGATGGCCTTGCCAGGAATACTCATTCTTAAGCTGAAAACCGAGCCAGTCGGTTTGCGAATCATAACCGCGAAACGGCTCAACCCGGACAGGCGCCCCGCCTGTGTAATGCTGGTAATTTTCCGAGGTTTCATTGGTCCGGTAGGCGGTAAAGGAGAGCCGGTTGTCTTTATTGAGATTGCCGGCCACGATAAAATCCAGGCCGTATCGGTCTATATCCTTATGCCCTGACTTCAGATCACCGTGAAAGATGTCGCCAGGGGTCTCAATGTCGCGGCCCTGGTAGAGATCACCGCTGAGATCAAAGCGCCACGTGTCATAAAAGGCTTTGCCGATGCGCAGGCCGCCGTTTTGCGTTTTATAGCTGGTGTTGGCCCTGGTCTCGCCATTACCCATCTTGAAATCATCGGCCTGCTCAAAACGCCGGGCGGAGAGGTCAAAATCAAAACCGTTGCCGACAGCCCCGCCCATAGCCGCCTTCTGGCTGTTGCTCTGAAAGGAGCCGAACCCGATCTCGGCCATCCCGGCGAGCTCGTCGCTGCTTTTTTTGGTGATGATGTTGACCACCCCACCCATGGCCTCACCGCCGTAGAGCGAAGAGGCCGGGCCTTTGAGCACCTCGATCCGTTCAATATTATCGACCGGAATGGTGGCGAGGTTGGTGGCCCCGGCCGGTCTGCCGTTGATCAGCACCAGGGAATGCTTGGTAATGCCGCTGAACTCCGGCCGGAAACCACGGATCCCGATCCCGGCAAGGGCGCCTGGATATTCAACGACCCCGATGGAACTGTTCTTTTTCAGTTGTTCCGTGAGGGTTTCACCGGAGGTTCGTTCAATCTCCCGGCTATCGATAACCTCCACCTTGGCCGGGATTGTCGTTATCTTCTCCTCGCCGCGGGTGGCGGTGACCACCACTTGCTCCAAGGTTACGGATTCTTCTCCGGCTAAGGCCGACACAGCAGGAAAAATGGTGAGTAAAAGGGGGAGACACAGCCGTTTTATCATGACCGTTCCTCCCTGAGACAATGGCGCATGCCAAACTGAAAGGCATTCCAGGCCGTTACCGCAAGCAGGGTGAGTTTACAGAGAATTCCTTCGCTTCCGACCATATCCCGTCCTCCTTTTCGGCGCTGCCCGGGCGACAGACGCCGGATCAGGTCCGGGCAAAAAAAATCCCCGGACCAATGAAAATTGATCCGGGGATTCCCTGTTTTTCCCACGAATATAACGATGAGCGATCCGCCCCTTGTCCACGGGGGCAGGCTCTATATAAGTTTGCAGACAGGTCTTCTGACTCCCGGATCAACCTCCTTTTGCGCCTTCCCAACCTTGATGAGGTCAGTGGCATATTCGCAAAATTCGTCCCCGGTCACAGCGGCGGGCCCGTCCCGGATTTACACCGGGTTCCCTATTAAGCTCGGTTAAGAGCATCTGAAACAGACAGGGCAAGTACCAAATGAGCAGTTCAATATCAAGAGGAAAGGTATACTGGTTTAGGGTGAAACAATAAAAAAAAATTCTGATGACGCCTTTATGCCGCCCTTACAGGGCTATTTTTGTTTTAACTTCATCTACCCAGGGCGTTGCCCTGGGCTATAATATGTCGCCCCGTTGGGGCTTCAGGCAAGCCCTGAAAGGGCGAACTACCGTAGCCCAGGGCAACGCCCTGGGTAAAACGCCCCCCAACAATAATAGCCCTGAAAGGGCGGCATAAAATGATGCAACGCGAGCCCAAAAACAGCGATGGCCCTCTTGGAACGCCAACAAATATAAATATTCAACCAAAAGCAGTATAACTACTCAGCACAGAGTAATGCCGTTGCCGGGGTCGGAGTCGGAATCGGGATTGAAAACGCTGGGATGCGTTCAGAATTATTCCTATTCCGATACCGACCCCGATCGCGATTGCTGGAGTAAGAGCGGACACAAAATGTGCTGAGTAGTTACGTGGGATTTTGAAAAGGCGGTGAGTGCTCGCTCGCGAGCCCAACATGGTACCTCCAAGCGGCGCGAACAGGATTGACTTTGTATTACAGATAATACATGTATTACCAAAAGGAGATGAGCATGCTCACCGTTCGACTTCCGGAAGAAATTGAATCCCGGCTCAACGATCTTGCCGATGCCACCAACAGGCCCAAAAGTTTTTACGTGCGTGAAGCCCTGAAGCGGTACCTTGAAGATATTGAGGATATTTATCTTGCCGAATCAGCGCTGGAAAAATTCCGGGCAAGCGGGGAAAAAGCGATTCCCTTAGATGAACTGGAGCGTCGCCTTGCCCTGGAAGATTGAATTCACGCCGGAGGCCGCCAAGAACCTTTCACGTTTGGGAAAAGAGGCGGAAAAAAGAATCCTGCGATTCATGCGTGAGAGAATTTCGAACCTGGAAGATCCCCGAAACACGGGAGAGCCGCTCAAAGGCTCACGTTTCGCCGGTCTCTGGCGCTATCGCGTCGGGGATTACCGGATACAGGTCCAGGGTCAGGGATTCGAACCGCAGCTCGTCGCACACGGTGTCCCGCGGGGTCGCCAGCAGACGGGATGCGGTCTGGACAATGGAAGACGTCCCGGGAAACGAACGAACCAGGGGGGAAAAGGCACGGGGGGTCCCGCCGCGGACCGGATGATGGTCGCTGATCATCGCTTCCAGGCACTTGCACATTCCGCCGGGCGCCCCGTCCAGCCAGGCGTAAACCATGGCCGGCGGCAGTTCGATGGAAAACCCGCGCATCACGCAACGGGCCGGCTGCACGTACCGGATTTCCCCCACCCTGCCCTTGCGCAGCCACAGCTCCCGGCCTTGCACGTTTTCGCGGACACCCGTCTCCGGAACGGCGAACTCGAAGCCTCCGGACAACAGCACATGAAAGCCCAGCCTGAACGAGACATCGTGATAGCTGCTTTCAAAGGGATCTTCGAGCAGATAGTCGCACATTCCAACGCCCAGACCGCGGTCGATCTGGACCATCTCCATCCACCCGCTGCCCTTGCCCCGGGGCAATTCCATGCGCAACCGCTCCCCGCGGCTGCTGTGCGTCGGCACGGTTTCAGCAAACACACCCCACTCGCGGTAATGCCGCCGGTAAAAATCCACGATGGAATCGCCCGCGTCGGAGGGAACACTGCAACAAGACTGGGTTGAGGACATCGACGACCTTGAGGTATTTCGTCGCCGTGCCCAGCCTCACAAGATTACCAAGGCAGCAACTTAACACGGCGAAACATGGAAATCCGGAGGCGGCACCCTGTCATGATAATGTACAAAAGCGCGACCGCCCGAAATTGATAGGGGTTGTCAATATTGATATCCATCTTGGATGTCAACGGTCTTCTGTCACGCCCCTCGGTTCATGTCTTCGCTCCATGCGCGTCCGGTATTGACCTGGAATAAGGGAGAGAACATGTACATATTCTCCCCCGCCCGTCGCATTTATATCAGGCGTTATGATGATGGTGACGTCCAGGCGGAAACACGGCTCTAATCTGTCCGTGCCGCACGGGATCCGGTCGGAATTAAGCGGATCAGCCGGATTGAAAGGCCATAACGGCTTTATCTCCCCAACTTGGGCAAACCACGAGCCTTCTCTGGCCCTGGAACTCCCGCCGCTCGCGGTCCGCGGTCTCGGGGAAGGGGCAACGTTACACGCGCAGGTCCAGACCTGCGTAGCCTGTCCCGGCCTGACCGAAGACCATGCCGCCGCTGGGCAACAGAAACGAGTTGGACAGAGAGGACTCGAACCAGACGGCCATGTTCTGCGCATGCAGACTTTGGCGGAGTTCCATGGGGGAAAGCTTGCGTTCCGCGATGCCGGTCAGCTTGCTCAACTGCACGTCCTTCGCGAACTTCTCGGCCATGTCTGGGTTGTCGATAAAGTATTGATCCACGACCGCTTTGTCCGGATGGTTCTCATTGGCCTTGATCAACCCCGTGGACGAATCAAGACGCAGGCTGAGGGAGGTCGTCATGTTCACCTCAAACGCGGCCATATCCGCCTTGAAGCGCTCGGACCATTCCTTTTCCTGGCTTGACTTGTAGTCAATCACATCTTGGAAGGTGAGCTTATTGTCGATGGATCTCGGGATGTCCGCCAGCAATGACTCGATTTGCCCCCGAACCTGAGACGCGAGCGATGTTTGTCTGAAACTTGCGCCGGACTGCTGCGTCTGCGTCCGGGTCTGTTGGGACGCCTCTGAAGCTTGGCCGAAGTTGGCGGCCTGCTGCCAAGAATAGCCGTATACCGCTGAATCGATCATCTGCGTCGACATCTCGCGCTCCTATGTCATGTGGTGGGAAAAATATGCATGCCCGTTCCCAAAGCACGAATCATACCACATGGAAGCGGTGGCCAGGCATCCTTCTTCAATGTATGTTTAAAGCCATGCCATGTATTTTTAGCATTTTTAGCGCCAAGGCTAGGGCAAAGGCCAGAAAAAACATGAGCGCCATTTGCACTCCCGGTCCAGCGCCAGAAGCCGGTTTCTGAGCGCAGCATGGCGATGGTCGCCAGGCAGAGCACGTACAAGGAGGCGGCCATGAAGGCCAGTGTCCCGGCTGGTTGCAAAGATTTCACAACCCTTCGCCTGTTCCGTTGGACGGCCAGAGATCGCAATGACGCAGATCCCAGAGTGTACGGGGGACGGAAAGGTATTGGCGTCAACAAGGCAGCAGGATGTGCGTGATGGTTATGGTGTCAAACAGCATCGAAAAATGACCCACCATCGGCGTCCAATTTTGACCCCCTCCGGGCGTGTCTGTAAGCATCCTGCCAGATGGCTGTGCGATGGCCGCATTAGCTTTACTGGGCGGATGTCCTTTGCCTCAGTCTCCAGCTCTCGTTTCCTGTCTCGATGATCTCACAGTGATGAGTGACGCGGTCCAAGAGTGCCGTCGTCATCTTGGCGTCCCCGAAGACCTGCGACCATTCGCCAAAGCTCAGGTTGGTGGTGATCATTACCGACGTCTGCTCGTGGAGCTTTGACAGCAGATGGAAGAGCAGTTGTCCGCTGGACCGGGAGAACGGCAGATAGCCGAGTTCGTCCAGGATGATCAGGTCGAAACGGGCGAGGGTGTCGGCCAGGCGCCCGGCCTTGCCCTCCGCCTTCTCCTGTTCGAGCTTGTTGACCAGATCCAGCAGATTGAAGAAGCGCACTCGCGCCCCGCCGCGGATGCAGTGGATGCCGATGGCAACGCTCAGGTGCGTCTTGCCGGTGCCCGTGCCGCCGACGAAGACGACGTTTGTTCGCGCCTCCATGAAGCCACCCTGACACAGTGTTCTGATCCTGTCCTCGCTCACCGTCTATGACGGGAAGTCAAAGCCTTCCATGTCCTTCATCACGGGAAACTTGGCGATCCCCAGCCGATACCGGATGCTGCGCATGTGACGCTCGGCCTTCTCCGCCCGGAGTAGCGCGAGCAGGATCTTCTCCGGCGTCGAGCCGGTTCTGCGTCCTTGCTCAAGCAATTCGTCATAGGCGCTGTGAGCCCCGTTCAGACCTAGTTCCTTGAGCATGCCCAACACGTCATTGCGCAGCATGTGCACTCCGCAGGAGACGGTCGTAACGACCGCAGTCGGCAACAGGCATGCATCCGAGTTCCAAGCATGAGGGGATGCTGACCACCGGCGCAGGCTCGTCGTCCTGCCGGCGGTTGAGGATGCTCAGAACCGCGTCCTTGCTCACGGTGCGCTGGCTCAGCGCTATCCGACATGCTTCCGCGACGACCTCGAGGCCATGGCTGGGGACGGCGGTGAGAATCCCGGCGAACTGGCGGTCCCAGTCGTCGTAACGTCGCAAGACCTCGCGGACCTGCTCGATGGCCTCGGGCAATTTCCAAGCCGTGAACGGAGCACCGTTGCGTAGCGCCCCTGGCTTGCGATCAAGCAGAGGGACGTAGTGCCAGGGATCGTAGACGGTCTTGTCGCGGCCGTTTTCGATGCCGATTACTGCGTTAGGTGGGTCATTATCCCATGCCGATTCACATTTACTTCTTCTCATCCAGCCAAACACATAAGCTGGGATGAACAAGAAACCGTCCAATCTATTTTCTCCACCCTGACCAGATGCACATGGATGGAAATAAACATTGATAAAGATTGTCTTTGTTAATATCTAAGAAGAATGTCAACAACGCTTAGCCACCGCTTATGCCGTCAGGTACATTTCAACAAACCAAGCGTACGCCCTGAACTGATGTTTACAAATATTACCTGGACATGCATCCTCCCCTCGCCTCCACCCGGCGCGACTTACAGCAACAGCTTGGCCACCTGGTAGGTCGCCATGGCCATGGTGAAGGCCAGGGTGAACATGATCGCCAATTGCACCCCGGTCCAGCGCCAGGAGCCGGTTTCCGAGCGGAGCATGACGATGGTCGCCAGGCAGGGTACGTACAAGTGGGAAGCAATGACAAAGGCCAATGCTCCGGCAGGAGAGATGGCTCCGGCAATGGCCGAGGAAACAGCCTGGCCGTCCGCCGCGCCGAGCGAAAAAAGCACGGCCAGGGTTCCGGCTGTGGTTTCCTTGGCCACGAACGAACTCAGCAGCGCGACCATGAACCGCCAGTCCATGCCCATCAGTCCGGCAAAGGGCTCCAGCCATTGACCTAAGCGATACATATAGCTGGTCTCGAGGCTCCCGTCGGGAAAATATCCAGCAGCCCACACCAGAATCACGGCGGCCATGATCAGGCCGGACACGCGGCGCACGAACAGCGATATCCTCGTCCACACCGCCCTGAGGATGGTTTTGATGTTGGGGCGGTGATACAGGGGCAGTTCCATGATCAATCCGTCTCCTGGACTGTGCGGCAGCGCGGCGTGCAACAGTCGGCCCGCCGCCGCGGACAGGGCCAGAGTCATGCAGGTGAGCGCCAGGAGCATCACCATGCCGGTCTTGAACGGGAAAAAAGCCATGATGAACATCACGGCCACGAATGTCTGCCCGGCGCACGGCAGAAAGGGCAGCATGGCCACGGTGATCAGACGCTGGCGCCGCGTATCCACCACGCGGGCTCCGGCCATGGCCACCGTGTTGCAGACCAGACCGAGAATCATGGGAATGGCGGATTTTCCCGTGATGCCGAACCGGCGCAGCAAACCGTCGAAGAAAAAGGCCATCCGCGCCAGATAGCCCACGTCTTCCAGAAAGCAGAATATTCCGTAGGTGAAGGCGATGAAGCAGACCAAGGCCATGTTCCAAGCCAGGCCCATGATGATCCCGTCCGCGAAAAGGCTGCCAAGCATTCCGGGATACGCGGCCTTGATGCCCGGTGCGGCGTCCATGACGGCGCGCAGAATTTTGCCGCCGGTGAGCACCCCGAGGGCCAGCCCGAGCAGCACGGCGGCCGGGGCTCCGATCCAGGCCAGGAGTCTGCCCCACACCGCATGCAGCAGGACCCGGTCCCATTTGGCCGTGGTTCCTGCCGCATCCCCGGTTTCGCGCACCGCCCCGGCGCAGACCTGGTTCACCCAGCGGCAGTTGGCCTCGACGGCGGCAACGCCGCGCGGCAAGCCGTCGTCCACGGGCCCGGCGGCGTCATGGTTTGTCACTGAGTCCGGAGCCGAAACACCAGGCGATCCGCCCCCGTTCCCGCTGCTTTGCCAGGAGCGTTCCACGGCGCAAATCAGTTCCTGAACGCCCACGCCCCGGGCCGCGCTCATCGGCACCACCGGACAATTCACGGCCCGAGCCAATTCGTCGGGTGCGACCTCAACGCCCTCGGCTTTTGCCACGTCCATCATGTTCAGGGCGATGACCATCGGCTTTTTCAGGGCCGCCATCTCGGCCACGAGATACATGGTTCTTCTGAGCGACGCGGCATTGACCACGGCGATGATCACGTCCACGTTTCCCGTGGCCAGAAATTCGGCGGCAATCTCTTCTTCCGCCGAATTGGCGCTCAGACTGTAGATGCCTGGAAGATCAACCAGCCGGAAACCGGCCGCGGGTGTTTCCACCAACCCTTCCCGGCACTCCACGGTTTTTCCGGGCCAGTTGCCCACATGCTGACGTGAACCGGTAAGCCCGTTGAAGATCGTGGATTTCCCGCAATTGGGCTGACCCGCCACGGCCACGGTCACCGTTTTCCGACCTGCCCCAGGCATCCTTGTCCCGCACACCCCGCCTGCCATGGCGGGCATCGCCTCCCCGGATGCTTCTCCCTGCACGCCGCCCATTCTACCGTACCACCGGACCGACAAGAATATCCGCGACGATCCGCTGATCAAGCGCCAGATAGGTGCGGTCCACGGCGACCACCACCGTTGCCCCGCCGTTTCTGACCATGGTTACGCAGGCCCCCGGAGCGAGTCCCATGGACGCGAGCCTGACCGCCAGCCCTTCTCTCATTACCCCGACCAGAATCCTGCATTCCTTGATCCGCATCTCTGAAAGCGGAGCCGTTATTTCCGTCGCCGTTATCGACATTACACGTCACCTTGTCCTTCCATGCATGTTGAAAAATTATCCCGCCCTGAAAACCGCCGCCACGCGATGGACGACCTATTTCCGCGCGACATCCAGATCCATCGGCCCCATGGGCGTCTCCACGGTTCGCGAATGCACATGGCGAAACCCGCATCGCAGCATGGATGCGGCGATCTCGCCCTGACTGAAAAAGACGTCACGGCCCAGGCGCATGGCCTCGCCCAGATGTCCTAGCATGATGTCCGGCCTGGTCCGCTCGTGGGTCAGGCCGTCCTGGAAACTGGCGAAAACCCCTCCGGGATTCAGGGCCGCGAAGACCTTCCCGATCAGCGTGTCCAGATCGTGCCGGGCGAAGTTCAGAGTCGAGCAGGCCCAGACCAGATCATACCCCGTGCCGATGTCGTCATGCAGATAATCCCCGGCCTGTACGCTCAGGCGATCCTGGGCGGCGTATTCCCGAATGAATTCTTCGGCAGCCGCGACCACCGCCGGCCGATCGAACACCACGCCGGTCATGGACGGATGGGCGGCCGTGAAATACAGAGCGAACATGCCGTGCCCCCCGCCCAGGTCGAGCATTTTTTGAAACCTCGGGAATTCCGGCAGGTCCGCGAGAACGGCGGCCATGGTCTGCCCGACGCCGCCCGTGACCCATGCCGCGCTGACCCGCGCGGCTTCGGCCCACGTCGCTTCCGAGGAACCGTCGCAGACAGGGTCGCGCTGCGGACCGCCAAGCACCAGCTTTGGAAGATCCCCCAAGGAGTCCGCGCATCGGTGCGTGATCATCAGCAGCAGGTCTCCGAGATAGACCGGGCTGCGGCGCATCAAAAAGCGCATGGTTTGCTCGGTGTTGCGATACCGCCCCTCCTTCTTCTCCACCACCCCGATGGCGGCCAGGGCGTCAAGAAACAGTTCCGTATTGCCGGGGTGCGACCTTATGGCCGCGGAGAGTTCCGATAGGTCGCGGAACTCGTCCAGATGATCGAAAACCCCCAGTTCGAGTCCCACGGTCAGCAGGCGGGCGCGGATGGGCGCGGCGACAAGGCCGTACAGGTCCGAATAATCCTGTTCAACAAATGGCAAGGGCAGCATTGTTCACTCCGTGTTATTTTGATTCATTTCAAAGCATGCAGCCCGGCTGATCAGTCCATATCCACCTGGGCATATGCCTTGTCCGAATGGCTCTTTCTGGTAATAAAAGTGAAGCACGTTTTCAATATCAATCAATATTTATTGCTCCTCATGCCGCTGGATACATGTAGATCAGAAACGCAGGGTCAGGGCCACACCGAAGGTTCTTGGATCGCCGTCCTGACCGAAGACCGGCAGGTTGGGCCGCTGAAGAGAGACGACCTGATATTCGGCATCAAAGGCATTCTTCATCCAGAAATAGAGATCAAGATGCTCACTTTGCAGCCCAACCCTGAAATTGACCAGTTCATATGGAGATTGCCGCAATTCGTTGGCGGCGTCCCAATAGAACCGCCCCATGCCCACCAGGTCGGCGCGGGCGAAAAAGTTCAGCTTATGCTCCCGGCCCATAAGCGATATCGGCCTGAAGGACGGCGCCCGATACTGGACGCCCAGGTTGTAATTATAGGTAGGGGCCAGGGGCAGGTCCTTCCCCTTGTAGTCCGTTCCATCCGTAGGATCGGCATATGTTTTGAAAGTTGCCTTGTTCAAGGCGAAACCGGCGTTGAGGTCAAGGCCCGTGAACGCCTTGAACATGGTTTCGACTTCCACCCCGCGGCTGGTGCTGGATCCCGCGTTCTCGACATAGGTGCTGGCACTGCCCTCCGGCATCACGAAGGTCAGCTGCTGGTCGTCCAGGGTGATGTAGTAGCCCGCGAGATTGACCAGAAGTCTGTCCTCCAGCCACCTGGACTTCACGCCGAGTTCATAGTTCCAGGAATACTCGGGATTAAAGCGCACCTTGTCGGCGGAAGGCGCAATGTGGTTGAACCCTCCGCTCCTGTAGCCCCTGGCCGCGGAAACGTACGGCATGACGCCTTCCCAGGTCCGCCAGGCAACGGAAAACTTCGGCGACAGGGCGTCTCCGCTGGATTCATGGCGGCTGGTGAACGCTTGGCGGATATCTGCTCCGCTCATGGAGGTTCCTCGGCTGAGTTCAAGGATGTTTTTCTCGTGTTCGTAGCGCAGCCCGGCCGTGAAATCCAAACTGTCGAAAAAGGTGCGGGTGACCTGGCCGAACAGGGCGTGGCTGGTGTCCTTGAACTTGCCCCGGGTATTCGCGCTCAGACCGGGCGTCATGCCGAACAGCGCGGCCTGGCTGTCGAAGAACTGGGTGTCGTCAACGGTCTTGTCGCGCTTGAACAGGTAAAGCCCGCCAAGCCATTTGAACGGGGAACCGTCGTCCGGAGACGCCAGTCGCAGTTCCTGGGAATACTGCCTGCTGTCGATGTCCTTGCGGAAATGGGTGATGTCCAGGGGTGAGAAATCCTGGTCGTTGATCTCCAGGTTGTCCCAGGACCTGTAGGCGCTGATTGAGGTCAGCCTTGCAAAGGGGAGATCCCAGTCGATGTTCAGCGACGTGCCCCAGAGGTCCGACTCCGCCTTGCTCTCAAAATTGTGGGAATAGGTCCAGGGTTCGTCCGCCGGGAGTCCAGCCGCGGCCCAGGGAGTCATTCTGCGCAGCGGATAGGCCCCGGTGCGCTGCGTCTGACCGTCCAGATTCAGGGAAACCTCCAAATCCTCCGTGGGAAGAAAGGCCATCCTCATCCTGGCACCGCGACCGTTGAAATGATCCCCTTCCTTGCCTAAAAAGCCGAAAGCGGTGTTTTCCTGGTAACCGTCCCGGCCTTTGGCGAAACCGGAGACTCTGAGGAAAAGCTTGTCGCGGACAATGGGCGCGTTCACCTGCGCCGAGGATTCCAAAAGGCCGTGGTTTCCCGCTCCGGCGTTCAGGGTCGCGGAGAGTTCGTTGTCCGGCTTTTTTGTGATGATGTTCACCACCCCTGCCAGGGTGTTCCGACCGTACAGGGTGCCCTGGGGGCCTCGCAGAACCTCGATTCGTTCCAGGTCAAACAGGGGATAGTTGAACATTCCCAAATCCGAATACCCCACCCCGTCCACCTGAAATCCCACGGCAGGTTCGTGCTTCACGGCCCCGATGCCGCGCATGAACGCGAAGTTGTGGGAATTCGCGCCCCACCCGGAGAACGTGAAATTAGGAATTTGATGAGACAACGACTCCACGCTGTTCACCCCGGCGTTCTCAATGGCAAACTCGGAAAGCACGCTGATGCTGGCGGGCACCTCCTGAACGTTTTCCTCTCGTTTTTCCGCCGTGACCACGATCGTGTCCAAAGCGACCTCCCCCTTGTCTTCCGCCCATGCCCCGGGACTTGCCCCTAAAACGCAAGCCGCCAGAACAACCGAAAATGTCCATCGCAACATGTGTTCCTCCCTGCATACGTTTTGAAGTTGAAGAATTCGCGGCATGCTCCCATGCCTCATGCAGACCGATCGATCAGTCAGCATTCTTGCCATAAAAAAAACACGCCTCGGGCACACCCGGCAAGGGATTACTCCCGCGACGTCAGCAGGCCGGTCGTCAGTATCCGTTCCAGATCCTGGATATAGCGCTCATCCACGGCCTCGTCGTCCGGATCGAGCCCGAGACGGTGGCAAAAGGCAGGCTTGTTGTTCAGCCAGAACAGGTGCGCGCCGGTCAGGATACTGATGATGTGGGCGGGATGCAGATCCTGGCGAACGTGTCCCATTTTCTGGCTTTCAACGACCTTTCCCACGGAAAGGGCGAACAACTCATTGGTGGCCTCCCAGGGCGTACAGTCTCCTTCCAGTTGCCGCCATAACATGATCCGGCGCAAATTTGGATTTGACCGCCAGAACGCGAGATACTCCCTCGGCCATTCCCGGATGAAGGATTCGACGCAAAACCCTTGCTTCAGCAGGGGCAGCAAGACTCGGGCGAACCGTTCGCCGAATCTCGCCTTGACCGCCTCCCAAAGCCCCTTTTTGCTCTTGAAATGATGGTGAAGCAGGGCCTGGGACTTTCCGGACAATTTGGCGATACGGCTCATGGAAGCACCGGCAAAGCCCTTTTGCGCGAAAATCTCCTCCGCTGCGTCCAAAATACTGCATCGACTCCGATCCGGGTCACGATGTTCCGACATGCTGCCCCCATTCAATTGCTGACCGATCGATCGATTATATTAGAGCTGAAAACATGTCAATGGTGAATTTCAATCTCAAAAAGCTATGCCATATCAGGTTTTGACCAAGGGGCAAACGGTGGGCGAATATCTCCTCTATTCACCCACCCCAACAGTGAAGCAACTCTCGTCCTGGACGACGTCCGTCTGAAATATTGCTCGAATATTTCTTGTTGGCCCCGTCACGATCGTGATGGATCACTGCCTAAAACCGAGCCCGTAGAGTCACACCGAAAGTCAATGGGTCGCCGGCCTGGCCCAGGGGATCCGAGCCCGGAAATTCAAAGGCCACGACTTCATAGTTCGTATCAAAGATGTTCCTTCCCCACAGCACGAGGTCGAAATTTTCGGTTTCCAGGCCCAGACTCATGTTCACCAGGTGGTAGGCGCTTTGCCTGAGGGTGTTCGCGTCGTTCCAGTAGAACGGGCCGACGCCGTTCACCTCGGCCCGGGCAAAGACGGACAACGGACTTTGATACCCGAACAGCGAGAACTCCTCCAGAATCGGCCTGCGGTATTGCAAAGCCAGGTTGTAGGTGTATTCCGGCGCCAAAGGCGTGGTCTTTTTGGAATAGTCCATGTCAGCCAGGGGATCGTCGTACGTAACGTATTCCGCGGCGGTGTACCCGAGCCCCGCCTCCAGGGACATGCCCGCGGCGAGCATTGCGCTGGATTCCACTTCAAACCCCATGCTTCTGGATTTGCCGGCGTTGCGGATGATCGTGTCCGCGGAGGGTAGCAACTGAACCACCTGTTGATCCCGCAGGTCGATGTAAAAAGCCGCGGCGTTGAGCAACAGCCGGTTGTCCAGCCACGCGGATTTGAACCCCACCTCGTAGTTCCAACTGTATTCAGGATCAAAGGATGCATCGCCGGGCTCAAGATGCCCGGTGTTGAAGCCGCCGCTTCTGTAGCCCCGCGAGACCCCGGCATAGGTCATGAAGTCGGACGTCCACCGGTACCCCAACTGGAATTTCGGCAGCCAGGCACCATTATCCGTGGACTCGTCCAGGGACGCGCCCCCCAAAATCATGCCTCCGGATTCCATGGACATGGCATGGTCCATGGAACTTTTCTCATAGTCGTAGCGCAGTCCGGCCGTGAGATCCAACCTGTCGAACAAGGTATAGGTCCCTTGGCCAAAGATCGCGGCCCCCCGTGTCGTGAGGTCGGAGCTGGTCTTCCGGTCAAGGGCCATGCCCGGCAGGGCCACGTCCGGAGCAAAGGACATGGTCAGTTTGTGCTCCTTTTTGGAACTGAACCCGTAGAGTCCGGTCAGCCACTTGAAGTTCGCTCCGTCATCCAACGAGGCAAACCGCAACTCCTGGGAGAACTGGCCGTCGTCAATGTCCTCGTGCGCGGTCATGAGCGGATAAATGGTGAAATCCTGATCATTATCCGCGACGTCTTCAAAATGGCGGTAAGCCGAGATGGACGTCAGCCTGAACCACGGGGCGTCGTAGGCCACGCGCAGGGAAGTGCCCACATGGTCCCGGTGGTTCCGACCCTCGTAGTCATAGGCCACATGATGGGGGTTGTTCCGGACCTCATCGAGTTTGGCCAAGGGAAACACGCCGTCGCGCAGGCGCTCCCCGTCCAGACTGTAAGTCACGTCCAGCTCGTCGGTAGGGGTCCAGCGCAGATGCATCCGACCGTTCAGGGAATCACGGTCGTCCACGTCCCTGCCCAGGTAGTCGTTGCGGCTGTAGCCGTCCCGTGTTTCCATACCGCCCGAGACGCCCAGATAGAGCTTGTCGTCCACCAGAGGGGTGCGCATGGACACGTTGGTGCGCAACAGATCGTAGTTGCCGAATGTCTGATCCAGCCCGACGCGAAAGACATTGTCCGGCTTCCTGGTGACGATGTTCACGACCCCGCCCAGGCTGTTGCGGCCGTACAGTGTCCCTTGCGGCCCGCGCAGCACCTCGATCCGTTCGATGTCGAAGAGATTGGCGTCGAACACCCGTGCATCCATGTAGTTCACGTCGTCAACGTAGAACCCGACCGCGGGATCGTTGTTCACCGCGCCGATTCCGCGCACGAACACGAACGAATTGCCGCGGAATCCCCAGTTGGAAATGAACAGGTTGGGTACCATCCGGGAGAAGTCCTGGATGGTCGTGATCCGCGCATCCTCAATCCGCGTCTCCGAGAACGCGGTAATGCTCGCCGGAATGTCCTGCACGTTTTCGCTGCGCTTTTCCGCCGTGACCACCATGGGCTCAAGCTGAAGGGATTCCTCTTGGGCGGAATCCTGAGCCGGGACGGACACAGAGCTGAAAACAAGGGTCGCTGCAATCGCCAAAATCTTTGAGGCCATATCTTTTTTCCGAGTTGCAAACATTGGTTTCTCCTTTTCACGAAAAAAAGTTCGCGGAAATTGCACGATTCTAAACTTCATTCTCATTTCACCATCATTGCGCCATGCACCAATGATGCGTTTCATTACCCCTTGCGGGCAATATCCACGTCCATGTTGCCAATGGGCGTAGGTATGGTTCTGGAACGCACCCAGCGAAAGCCGCGGTCCACGGCCGCGTGGGCGATCCTGCCCTGAGGAAAGGTGTAGTCCATGCCCAGCATCATGGCCGGCATCACTGCCCCGAGCATGGTGTCCGGCTTTGTGCCTTCATGGGTCATTCCATCCTGAAAACCGACGAAATATCCTCCGGGCTTCAACGCCCGAAACACCTTCGAGATCAGCTCTTCCAAACCGTGCAGCGCGAAATTCAGGGTCGCGCTGGCGAAAATCAGGTCGTACCCCTTGCCGATGTCTCCGGTGATGTAGTCTCCCGGCGCATACTCCACCCTGTCCGCCATGCCCCATTCATGAACAAATCTTTCGGCCGCCTCGAGCACCGCGGCCCTGTCCAATAAAACCGCCCGCAACGTCGGATGATCATGCAGCATGTACAAGGAAAACACTCCATGACCGCAGCCCATGTCCAGCATCTTGCCGAATTCTCCAAAACCCGGCAGCGTCTTGATGATATCAGCCACCTGCCTTCCCACGCCGCCAAAGACCCACCCCGCGGAATCCCTGGCTTCACGGGCCCATAATGACTCGTCGGCAAAGTTCTGGACATCCTGGTCCGCATCCGGGCCGTTTTTCACCAAACCGGCCAACTTTTCCAGGGGGTTGAGCCCCGCATGCTGGGCCTGGAGCAGCAAGGGGCCGATGCACGTCGGTTCCGTGCTCACCAGAAAAAGCCGGGCAATGGGAAGGTTTCGGTAGCGCCCTCCTTGTTTTTCCAGAAGATCCATGGTCGCCAGGGCGTCCAGCAGACGGCGGGTGTTCTCCGGATGCGTGCCCAGCCGCGTTGCGACCTGTTCCGTGGACGCGAATTCCGTCAGGATGTCGAAAACCTTGAATCGGATGCCGCAATTCATGAACGCCGCTTTCAACGGTCCCATGGCCAGTTCATGCAGGGGCCGGTAACTGAGATCAACCGCGGGTAGTGTTTTCATTCTCCCTTCCTTTGTTCAACTTGGCTTCGCGTTGAGTGCTTCGGACGCACAATACCGGGCGCTCCCGGCCGTCCCGTGAACATTTTCAGGCGGCAGAATCGCTGTTATTCGTCCCTGTGTCGAACACATGGCGAAACAATGCTGTCATTTGGCGAACAAAGAAAAAGAGAAGGCGGCGGTATCCGGCGAGAGCCGGGCATGGTCAGACGTCTGGGCAGAAGATTGTCTTGCGGCTTAAGACTTCCTTGAGGCAGGCGCTGGGCTGAACTCCGAAATGGGCCAGAAAGGAGCGGGCAAAATGACTCGGGCTGCTGAACCCGGTGGCGTAGGCGATTTCCGTGATGTTCATCTCGCCTTCATGGATCAGCAGCCAGCCCTGTTCCAGGCGCTGCCGACGCAGATACTCGAAAAGCGTGGTCCCATGAACGGCCTTGAAGGCCTTGTTCAGCGAGGTATGCGCCATGCCCACGGCACGGGCTATTTCAAACAGAGATGGAGGATCGTGCAGATTTTGCAGCAGCATTTCCCTGGCCAGACGGACGCGTTCCCTGTCCGCTCGGCTGGGTGTGGGGCGGCAATTGTTTCCGGAGAACCGGGCCATTTGCAGCGCCACGAGTTCCAGGGCCTTGCTTTCAACAAATATGCTCCTGGTCAGGCCGTGATAGGGGCAGGCCAGCAATTGCCCGACCACGACGTGCATGGCCGGGGTCATCCCGTTCGGTTGATAGTAATGGTTCCCGCCGCTCCCCCGCAGATGCTCCAGCAGCTCCGGGGCGTGAATGTCCGTCTGTTCCGAAAGATAGCGATCGAAGAGGCTTAACTCGACATGCAAAGCCGCAACGCGGATCGGCACATGCGCGGGAAATTCCATGACGCCGTGGGACCGGGGAAACGCGCAAACCACGTTCGCTCCAGGTCGGGCGGCGATCCTGCTCTCGCCGTCGTGATGGGCGACCGTGTAACGAGCCTGGCCGGACGCATGAAAGGAAAACTCGAAAGGAACCAGGTCGGTCTCAAACTCGATCCGGACCGGCTCCCGTGCGATGAAATCCGCCAGAATGAGCTTCAGGCCTGGCCTGACGTCGATTTGTCGCGCCCAAGAGCCTACCGCCTCGGGAGTATCTCCCCTCATCTTCGTGGTTTTGAGGGTGCCATCGTCCTGCTTGGGCGGATTTTTCGCCCCATCGTCTTCAAGCCTCGCGTCCATGCCGACATTGTCTCCGCATACGAATCTTGAGTTGGGAGATGATAAGAAATTGACGGAAGGCTTACAAAGCAGTCAGTGGCATCAAATAATACTACAGCGAAACTTCATGCTTTGATTAGCAAGACGGCCTGATTGTGGCCCACGGAACACACGGAAATACACGGAAAACCTGGGAACAAGGGAATCTTGGCCTCGTCATTTTCAAGAGCTTCCGCAAAGTATCGCTGTAGTGATAACGACAGGCGGTCATTGTCGAATTGATGTTCGGATCATGGCCGCCTGTCGTTGATATTTCGGATGCGCCTCAGAACTTCGCCGACACTCCGACGTAGAACGTGGTTGGCTCGATTTGGACCACGTCGTCCCGCTCAATGCGCTTGTCGAAGATATTGTCCACTCCGGCAAAGATTTCGAAGTTTTCGCCGAAGCCCTTGGCCAGGTAGGTTCCGAACAAGGGGTAGGAATAGCTGTCGCCGTCCGCGTAGGTCATCCGGCCGACGTAGGACATCCGGAGGTTGGCCCGCAGCCGCCATTCCGGCAGCTCGTAACCCAGCTTCACGAACCCCTTGTACTTGGGCATGCCGCCGATGTCCTCGCCTCCGGTTTTGTTGTCCACGTCCTGCCAGGTCAGATTGCCGTCCAGGGAAAAACCCAGGGGCAGCCGGACTCCGGCCTCGGCCTCAAGGCCTTTGATGTCGGCCTCGGCGATGTTCCGGTACTCGAACATGCTGCGCCGATCCGAGCCCGCGCCCTCGGTGCGCAGGAACACGGTCTCGATCAGGTCGTCCACCTCGGTATAAAACCCGGTCAGCCCGCCCCAGAACGGGCCGTGCTCACCCTCCACCCCCAACTCGTAGCTGGTGGACTTCTCCGCTTTCAGGTCCGGATTGGCCTGGAACACCTCCTGCCCCCTGCGCCGAAACGAGGTTACATACAGTTCGGTCAGGGAAGGGGCACGGAATCCCTGGCCCACGGAGCCTTTCAAACGCAGACCGTCCGTAAGGGTGTAGACCAGGGAACCGCGCGGGCTCCATTGATCGCCAAAGGCGGAATGATGGTCATAGCGCACCCCCAGGACCACGTAGAGTGGATCGAGGAGATGAAACTCGTCCTGGAGCAGGACGCTGACATTGTCCACGTCCTTGTCCGTCCGCAGCTGCATCTGCGTATCGTCCAGTTCATCCCGGCGATATTCCGCGCCCACGGTCACCAGGTGATCGCTCAGGACCAGGGCGCTGTAGCGGGCCTCGGCCTGGGTCGTGAACTGCTTCGTATTTCGCTCCCCAGAGGCGGCAAAGGGGGCAAATCCTAACTCGTTCCTGAATTCAGAGCGATTGACCCGGAGCATGAGCTGGTCCGCGTCCCGCAACTGTGCGTCGTATTGCACGTAGTAGCCCCAGCGTTCCTCGTCCGCTTTGCGCTCCCTGGCCTGCTGTTCGTAAAACTGGTCGCCGGTGTAGGTGTTGTCCATGTACTCCAGGCCCGCGGAAAGGGTCTGGTAATCGGTGAGGTCAAAGGCAAAGCGTCCGGCCAGAAACCCGGGCTTCTCCTTGAAGCCGTCGTCGGGCAGGCTGCCGGACTTGTCCCAGCCGTCCTTGTGCCGCAATTCGCCGGACAAAAGAAAGCGAAACCGGTCCATGGGGCCTCCGACCAAACCGCTGCCCACGTATTCCTTGGCTTCGTCGTCCCGATTCACCCCGAACTGGCCCTGGACCGCTCCGGTCCACTCTCTGGGCGCGGCCTTGGTGATGATGTTCACCACCCCGCCCAGGGCATCGCTGCCGTACAGGGCCGAAGCCGGGCCCCGCACGATTTCGATACGCTCAACCATCACCGTGGGAATCTGGCGCAGATCCACCATGTCGTTGAAACCAAAAGCCAGACGTCGTCCATCCAGCAGAACCAGGGTGTGCTTGCTGCGCGCCCCGCGGATGCTGGGGACCTGCACCCGGCCGGACTCCCGGGACACCACCAGGCCCACCGCTGCTTCCAGGGCCTCGGCCACGGTCAGGGCGTTCAGATCCTGGATATCCCGGGCCGTGATCACCTCCACGGCTCCCGGAGCGTCCAGGATGGTTTTCGCTGTTCCCGTGGCGGAAACCACCACCTCGTCCAGTCGTTGCGGCGCCTCCTCCTGAGCGGCCCAAACCGGACCTCCCCCCAGAGCGGCCACGACACCCACCGCCGCGATCCACGCTTTCCAAACCATTCCTTCCTCCATTATGCGTTACATGCCCACTAATCGGACTGTTTGCATCCAGCACCCTGGCCGTCGGACCTTCACCTACTCCGTCGTCTGCGATTGTCGGCTGGCCCGTCGCTGCTCCCGGATCAACCGGTCCATCTCGCCCTGTTCCATGTGTCCCCAGAAAACAAAGGTGTAGACTTCCGGCTCTCCGAACAATTCCTCCAGCGTCATTCCGGGAAACGTATCGATCACATGCCGCCGATCACGCTTGCGCTTTTCAGCCTCGGCCTCGGTAATGGTGCCGTCTTTGGCCTTTTCCCGCAGTTGAAACCAGTCGCCCGGCCACAAACCGTCCCGCAGCCGCATGGTCACGCCCTTCATCGTGGACTTGCGATAAAACTGAAAAGCGAAATTTTCCGCGCCCATTTCAATACCCGCGGGTGGCCATGTGCGCTGGGACTTATCCTCGCCCTTCATGACCAGGTCAAAAAGGTCCATGGGGCCGCCGGCCGACCTGCTGATCACCATCAGGTCGTCCAGATTCGGGGTTTCTTCGCCGAACAAGATCTCCAGGCCGTAGCGCACGGCCATAAAGCCCAATGTCGCGCCCGGACAGGCGTTTCCATGGAAATCATAGGCATCGCACAGACTGATAAGGCGTTCCTGTCCGCCCTGAATCACTGTCAGCGGCGGCAGATCCCGCGCCGATTGGGGATACTCCGCCTTCTCCGCCCAGGCCGCCCCAGCCATGGCAACCACCATGGACATGAACAGACATCCGATGTTCCAACGCAATACCGTCTTCCAAGTCATGCTTCCTCCAAACAGGTTGATGTTCATGATATTGTTTCCTGCCTTGATTGCTTATTTTTTCGGGATTTTATCGATGACCATCACTTCCTCGAGATATTGAAGACATGGAATCGCAACAGAAAAACCTACGATAAAGAAACCGAAATTCTTTTTCATTACTGGCCGATACTTTTCTCAAACATGATTAGCCAACAGACTTCTTTCATTTTTCGGGATATTCGACTATTTTGGTACGTATTTTTTCATAAAATCGAAAAATGACCTCAAAAGCAACGAGTGGGATTCAAATAGAGAAGAATATCCTGACTGTCAACAAATCTGATAGCCACTTTCAAAATCCAAGCATTCTTCCCGGGTCACGCCCCTCACTTCTCCGAACTCACCGGCTTCAGGCGCCAATTCCCCAGCTAGACGCAACCTTCCTCCACTTGTTCGGACATCGGGGTCCAGCGCCAGGAGCCGGATGCCGAACGCAGCATGGCAATGGTCGACAAGCGGAGTACGCATATAAAACCCAAAGGCGTCTTGGGCGTACTCCAGGGTACTCTTTGCAAACACATTGACATGCCCGTCCATGCCTCGTTAACAGTCCGTCCGAAAGCATGACCTTTTCTTTACCTTCCCTTCCATTTTCCATTTTGGTCAAGGCTTGCTCCCCTGATATTACACCTGGCGAGGGATTCCTTCATGCATCCGTGGGACGTTTTCCTTCGGGCATTCCCGAACCTGGATCATGCCGCGAGGTTGGCGTCGGCTCGGATCAGGCCGGATGAGAGTTGCCGGTCATGCTTGATGACTGATGGTGTGGTGTTCAGAAGCCGCGGATGAAAGAATCGAAATCGGAATCGGATTATCTTGAACGAGGAACTCCCCATGCGACACATCGACATCCTGGTGAAGGGCGGGACCGTCCTGACCATGGACGAAGCGGACACGACAATCACGGACGGCGCCCTGGCCATTCACGGCCCGGATATCATCGCCGTGGGGCGCAAGGAGGATCTGTCGCGCTCTTTCACGGCGGACACGGTCATCGACATGCCCCTTTCCATCATCATGCCGGGGCTGGTCAACGCCCATACCCACGCGGCCATGACCTGCTTCCGGGGCATCGCTGACGACATGGAGCTGATGGACTGGCTGAACAACTATATCTTTCCAGCCGAGGCCAACAACGTCGACCCGGAACTGGTCTACTGGGGCAGCCTGCTGGCCTGCGCGGAAATGATCCGATCCGGAACCACGACCTTTTCGGACATGTATCTGTTTGAAGAGGAGACCGCCAAAGCCGCGAAACAGGCCGGCATGCGCTGCGTGATCGGCGAAGTCTTGTTCGACTTTCCCTCGCCCAACGCCAAAACCTCCCAGGAAGGCTTGGCCTACACGGAAAAAATGCTTCGAAAATGGGCCGACGATCCGCTCGTAAACGTCATGGTCGAACCCCACTCCCTGTACACGTGCTCGCCTGATCTCTGGAAATCGGCCACGGCCTTGGCCGATGCGTACCAGGCTCCCCTGGCGACCCACCTTCTGGAAAACGGGGCCGAGTCCAGACAGCTCCTGGAAAAACTGGGACAACGGCCTACAATGTTTCTCAAGAAGATCGGCGCGCTGAACGAGCGGTTTTTCGCGTTTCATTGCGTGACCATGGATGATGAAGACATGCGGATTTTTGCCGATCATGGCTGCAAGGTGGTCCATAACCCTGAAAGCAACATGAAACTCGCTTCAGGAGTGGCCCCGGTCCCGGCCATGCTCGAGAAGGGCATTCCCGTGGGTCTGGGCACGGACGGCTGCGCCAGCAACAACAATCTGGACATGTTTCAGGAAATGGACACCGCGGCCAAGCTGCATAAATCGGCGTTGCTTGACCCCGTTGTCATGTCCGCGAAGACGGTGGTCCACATGGCAACCCGCGAGGGGGCCCGGGTTCTTGGCCTGGACCGGCAAATCGGCGTCCTCAAGACCGGCATGAAGGCGGATGTCTGCGTCATCGACATGAACAAGCCCCACCTGACCCCCCTGTACGATGAATATTCCCACCTGGCCTATGCCGTTTCGGGTTCGGACGTGGACACGGTGCTGATCAACGGGCGCATCGTGATGCGCAACCGCGGCCTGACAACCCTGGACGAGGATGCGATCATGGCCCGGGTCCGTAAAATTGCCTTGAAAATCCGGGCCGGTCTGCGGCCGAATTCCTGAGCCGTCACGCTGCTGCCGACAACCATGAGCATACTGATCAAAAACGCCTTGCACGAAGGCCGGGAAGTCGACGTCCTGATCCAGGGCGAACAGATCGTCGCGGTGGGTTCGGACCTGCCAAATCAGGCTGAGACAGTCATCGACGCCGCGGACAAGGCCATCGTTCCCGCGCTGATCAATGCCCATACCCATGCGGGCATGACGTTGCTGCGCGGATATGCCGACGACATCGACCTGCATACGTGGCTGCATGAGCACATCTGGCCTCTGGAACGGAAGTTGACGAAGGAGGACGTCTACTGGGGCGTAAAACTGGCTTGCCTGGAAATGATTAAAACCGGGACCACGTTTTTTTGCGACATGTACTGGCATATGCCCGGCGCCGTCCGGGCCGTGGAGGACATGGGCCTGCGGGCCATGCTCTCCCTGCCATTCATCGACTTCAACGATTCGGGACAAGCATCCAAGTTCAAGCAACGGGCCCAGGATTTTTTCGACCAGAAACACGAAACCTCACACCGCATCCATTACGCCTTGGGGCCGCATGCCATCTATACCGTGTCCAGGGATTCATTGATATGGCTGGCCGAATTCGCCCGGGGCAAGAATCTGATCCTGCACATCCATTTGGCGGAAACCCAACGGGAAGTTGAGGACTGCGTGGCGGCCCACGGCACGACGCCTGTTCGTTATCTGAAGGAAATCGGCTTTCTCGGCCCGAATGTCCTCGCGGCCCATGCCATCTGGCTGGACGACGAGGAAATGCGCATCCTGGCCGAACACGACGTCAAGGTCGCCCACTTGCCCGCTTCCAACATGAAGCTCTGCTCCGGGGCCTTTCCGTATCGCCGGCTGCACGGCCTGGGAATTTGCATCGGCCTGGGCACGGACGGCTGCTCCTCCAACAACAATCTGGACATGTTCGAGGAAATGAAGTTCGCGGCCCTGAGCCGCAAAACCGTGACCGGAGACCCCACGGTCATGCCCGCGCCGGAAGCCTGGGCCTGCGCCACGGTCAACGGGGCAAAAATTTTCGGCCTGAACGCCGGACGCATCGCCCCGGGCATGCTCGCGGACTGTCTGCTGTTGGATCTGAACCACCCCCAACTCGTCCCGAACCACAACCTGATTTCCAACCTGGTCTACGCCGCCAACGGCGACTGCGTGGACACCACCATCTGCGCCGGGAAGATCCTGATGCAGGGCCGCCAGGTGCCCGGAGAACGGGAGATCATCCAGGAAGTCAAAGCCCGTGTCCGTGCTTTGCTTCAGCGGTAGCTTCGTCATGAGCAGGTTCCCGAGAGATTACGGCACCCAATCGAAATCGCGATCGAAATCGAAATCGAGAAGCGACTGCCGATATCATGCCTTGAAGCACGTTTGTTGAAGACCGATTTCGATAGCGATAGCGGCGATTTCGATTTCGATCACGATGCATTGAAGAGTCGAGAAAAAGAACATCCCGCTGCCCTGCCCTCCTCCCCTGAAACCTGCCCCCGAGACCCTCCGGTGACCGAACAGAAGCCCCCCTCCTCTCCCGCCTCCTTCACGGGCCGCATCGCCCGCAACGCCTCCGTGGTCGCCGCGGGCACCGTGGCCAGCCGGATTCTCGGTTTTCTGCGGGACATGACCATTGCCTTCGCCCTGGGCGCGGGCATCTGGGCGGACGCTTTTTTCGTGGCCTTCCGCCTGCCCAATTTGCTGCGCAGGCTGTTTGCCGAGGGCTCCCTGACCATGGCCTTCATCCCGGTCTTTTCCCGGACCTGGCGGGAAAAAGGGAGCCAGGAGGCCTTTGTCCTGGCCAGGTCCGTGCTGGTCTGGCTGACGGCGATCCTGACGGTGATCTGCGTCGCGGCCATGATCTGGGCCGAACCGTTGACCCTGCTCATTGCCCCGGGCTTTGGCCGGGACCCGGAAATCCTGGCCGGGACCGTGACCCTGGTCCGGATCTGCTTTCCCTACATCCTGTTCATCTCCGCCGTAGCCCTGTGCATGGGCGTGCTCAACTCCCTGAACCACTTCTGGGCCCCGGCCGCGGCTCCGTGCATCCTGAACCTGGGCCTGATCCTTTCCGCCCTGCTGGCCATGGCCATGGGCTGGGACGTGGCCCTGGCCCTGGCCTGGGGTGTCTGCCTTTCCGGCCTGGGCCAGTGGATGCTTCAACAGCCCTATCTGCGCCGGTTCGGATTGTCCTGGCGCGGTCCGGTGGATCTGAAGCATCCCGGAGTCAAACGGATCGGCTCCCTGATGCTGCCCACGGTGTTCGGTGCGGCGGTCTACCAGATTAATATCCTCATCGGCACCCTGCTGGCCTCGCTGCTGGCCGCCGGGAGCATTTCCTATCTCTATTACGCGGACCGGCTGGTCCAGCTTCCCCTGGGCGTGTTCGGCGTGGCCCTGAGCACCGCGGCCCTTCCCAGCCTGTCACTGCTGGTCGCGGGGCAGGACATGGAAGGATTTCGGCGGACCCTGAACACCACCCTGAGCATGACCCTGTTCGTCTGCCTGCCCTCGGCCGCCGGTCTGGCCGGAATGAGCCTGCCGATCATCGATACGGTGTTCGGGCGCGGCGCGTTCGGGGATGACGCCGTGCGGGCCACGGCCTGGGCCCTGGTGGGCTACAGCGTCGGCCTGCCGGCCTTTGCCTGCGTCCGGCCATTGATCTCGGCATTTTACGCCCTGGAGGACACCCGCTCCCCGGTCCTGGTGGCCGCGGTTTGTCTGCTGATCAACGTGGCGTTGAGTCTGGTGCTGATGCGTCCCCTGGCCCACGTCGGCCTGGCCCTGGCCGCGGCGCTCAGTTCCTGGGCAAACGTGCTCTTTCTCGGCGCAATCCTGCGCCGCCGGTTCGGCCCCTGGTTGACCATTGGCCCGCAACTGACGCGGATGACCTTGCTCAGCGCGGCCCTGGGCGGCGCGGCCCTGGCGGCTTCCGTGCTGGGCAAGCCTGCTCTGCTGCTGATCCCGGCATTGGCGGCCCTCTACGGCCTTACCGCCTTGAAGTGGAACATCGACGAAGCCCGGATGACCTGGGACCTGTGCCTCAAACTGCGGAGCAGGTATCAACGTCGCCCCGGCGAGCCGACCTGATCCCTCTCTCACGACGCGGACCGACTCTCCATTCTTGACGTTTTTCACGTCTCGGCTCGTTTTTTTTGCTGGCAAACAAACGAATCGTCTGGTAATGCGGACACGGAAGCCCGGACATCGCCATGCAGCCATGAGAACACTGATCCTGGATAGCGAGTCTCGAGTCTGAAGCATCCCTCCGAGCATTCATCCGCGTACCAGCAACCGAACCTGGTCCTACGGTGTACTATGGCCCATTCTCCACGCGACACGCCCTTGGTTTTGATCATCGACGATGATCCCACGAATCGAGTGGTGCTCCAGCGGATACTGGCTTCTTCCGGATTCGCGACGATTCAGGCCGAAACCGGTAGTGAAGGCCGAAGCCATGCCCTGACGCACTGTCCGGATTTGATCCTGCTGGACATCATGATGCCCGGCGAAAGCGGTTTTGAAACCTTGCTCCGGCTCAAGGAAGAACCGGTCACCGCCGCCGTCCCGGTCATTTTTCTCTCCGCCCTGGACGATCTCGGCTCCAAGGTCAAAGGATTTGAACTGGGCGCAGTGGACTATGTCACCAAACCTTTCGAGCCCCTGGAGATTCTGGCCCGGGTCCGGACCAACCTGAAGGTGGCGCGGGCCTATCGGAGCGTGATCGCCGAACAGGCCGAGAAGCTGCGCCAGATCGGCGAGGCCCAGCAGTCCATGCTTACCAAGCCCGAAGAGCATCCTGAAGCTAATTTCGCCGTCTTCTACGAGCCCATCCTGGAAGCCGGAGGCGACTACTACGACGTGTTCCCGGTCAGCGGAGGATTCGGCTATGTCGTCGCGGACATCAGCGGGCACGACCTGAAGACCTCCTTCATCACTTCCGGGGTCAAAGCCCTGCTGCGCCAAAACGCCAGCCCCCTGTTCACCCCCGTGGAAACACTGACCACCATCAACAACGTCCTGCACGACGTCCTTCCGCCGGGAAGATTTCTCACGGCGGCCTATGCCGTGCTCAACGGCAGGCGCGACCACCTCACGGTTCTCTCGGCCGGCCATCCACCTCCGATTTTCATGGGAAAAAATGGCGAAGTGGAAATCCTCCGCGCCGAGGGCGATATACTCGGCCCGTTCCCGCACGTCTTCCTGAACCCCATTTCCCGTCCCGTAGCCGAGGGCGACAGAATTTTTCTCTATACCGACGGTCTATTGGATGTGAATGAGAGCGAAGGCCATGCGTTACACGACGATCTCCAACTGCTGATCCAAGTCTGCGAAGAGTGTCGATCCCTGCCGTTGGCGGCCTGCCCTGGCCATATTCAGGCCCGGATATTGCAAATAGCCAAGGCCCGTGACGATGTCGTGCTGCTGGCCGTCGAGGTGTAACCATGCGAATTGCATCGCGGACAGGTGACAGTGTGAGGTTGGAACTGCCATCCAACCTCGCGGAGGTGGATCAGGTTTGTCACTTGGTTCAAGGTCTGCTGCAGGACAAGCTTTCCACCGAGGATCATTTCATGATTCTCCTGTGTCTGCGCGAAGCCCTGACCAACGCCGTCATCCACGGCAACCGATCAGATCCGGAAAAAACCGTGACCTGCACGGTCGCCATACAGCCGGAACTCTTTGAAATCGTCATCCAGGATCAGGGCACGGGCTTTGCCTGGCAAAACCAAAAGTGGGAACTGCCCCCTCCAACCAGTGAATCCGGACGCGGCTTGGCGATCATGCGGAGTTACTTTGAAGAAATCGAATTCAACAAGAGCGGCAGCCAAATGACGCTGCGCAAGAGGCTGGAACCTCCAGGAGCAAGAGAGATGTTGCAAATACACCAAGATGGATCAAAAATCGTGGCCAAGGCCACTGAAAACATGGTCGGCTCGAAAACCGACGAGCTACGGATGGAGTTTACAAAGCTGGTTCAAAACGACCGAATCGACCTGACCATTGACCTGAGCGCCGTGGACATGGTGGATTCCATGGGCATGGGACTGCTCGTGGCCACGCACAACTCCCTGAAGGCCAGACAGGGCAGCCTCTCGCTGATCAACGTCAAGCCGGATATTTACAACGTGCTGGTCGTCATGCGCCTGGACAAACACTTCACCATTCAAAAGACCAAGTGACCCCCCGGTCCGCATCCGCTCGCCGCAACGGCGACCGCCGCCCCTGACCCCAAACAGTGAGACCCGCATATGTCTGACGATTTGTTGGCCGCATTTATCGAGGATTCCAAGGAACACCTGGAAAGCATCGAATCCGATATCATGGCTCTGGAAGACCTGGAAGGAGCCTATGATGAGGAATTGATCAACCGGATTTTTCGAACGGCCCATTCCATCAAGGGCGCGGCCGGTTTTTTCGGCTTGAACGCCATCGGTTCCCTGGCCCACAAACTGGAAAACGCCCTGCATCTGATGCGCGACCAGAAATTGCGCCCGGATCGGCCCACCTGCCAGATCCTGCTGGAAGGCTTCGATCAGCTCAACGCCATGGTCAACGACCCCGGAAGCAGCGAGTGTCTGGACATTTCCGACATGCTGTCCCGCGTTCAAGGGCTGCTCACTCCGGAGGTCAAGCTCGGCACGGAAACGGCCATGAGCCTGCCCTCGCCAAAAGGCCAATCCATTTTCGACGTGGACATGTTCACCCTGGACCAGGGGCTCAAGGGCGGCAAGTTCCTCTACCACATCGAATTCGACCTGATCCACGACATTCACCGCAAGGACAAGACGCCCTACGACATCATCAAGACCCTCCAGGACTCCGGCTTGATCCTGGACTGCAAGGTGGACTTTGATGCCACGGGTACCCTGGAGGACGGCTTTGCCCAGCGTATCCCACTGAACGTCCTGTTCGCCTCGATCATCGATCCGGATGTGATCGGGATGTTGATCGACGTTCCGGCGGAACGGATCAGGGAACTGGAAAAATCCATGTTCCAGACTCAATCTCCGCAAGGCGAAAAAGCCGCCCCCCCG
The DNA here is from genome assembly GCF_003046795.1 of Desulfonatronum sp. SC1. Lineage (NCBI taxonomy): Bacteria > Pseudomonadati > Thermodesulfobacteriota > Desulfovibrionia > Desulfovibrionales > Desulfonatronaceae > Desulfonatronum > Desulfonatronum sp. SC1. Next base: position 33,064 of record NZ_PZKN01000018.1, read on the forward strand.
CAGGCATGCACCCTGGGCGACGATTCACCCTGGAAGATGGAGGACTCTCAAGCCGTCCTGCTGTTTGGGGAGCGGTTCGAGCTGTCTCAAATTGATGAGTTTCGCCGCTGCTTTCTCGAAGCTCCGCCCAATAACGCAAATCTGCGTCTGGACATGAGCGATACCCGGCATGTGGATGCCGCAAGCCTGCAAGCCCTGGCCTCAGCCCTAAAAACCTGCGCCGGCCTGAATCGCGGCTTGTCGGTCGTCATCGCCCAAGAGCTTCGCGAGCAATTCCAAAAATTCGGCTTTGCCTGGATGCTGGAAAACGGATCATGAGCGCGCTTTTCCAAATGTTCATCGATGAATGCCGGGAGCTGTTGGCGGAACTGGAGACCGCCTTGCTGGAACTGGAGACAGACCCGGGCAACATCGACGGTGTACATCGCATTTTTCGCGCCCTGCACACCATCAAAGGATCAGCGGGCATTGTCGGCCTGGACGATGTTCGTGAATTGACCAACGACCTGGAAACCCTGTTCGACCTGGTCCGGTCCGTGAAAATTCCCTATACGCCCGAACTGGCTTCCGTCTGCTTTCGCTACAAGGATCTTCTGATTGACTACCTCAAAAATCCGGAAAAAGGCCTGCCGGCAGACAAAACACCTCGGATACTGGCGGACCTGGAACAATTACTGAATGCATCCGAGCAACCTCCTTCCCTGGTCGCGGACTCCGCTCCCGAGGGCTGTCCCACCGGAGGCGAAGCCGGTCCCGGGGCCCAAGCGCCAATCAGGCTGTATCACCTGCACTACCACCCCGCGGATAAACCTTTCGACGCCCTGGACCCCTTGGACTTCCTCAGCCAGATGCAACAGCTCGGTTCCTGCGAGATCCATGCGTCTCCGGAACATATCCCCACGCTGGACAGCCTGGAACCGTCGCGGTGCGCCACGAGTTGGGACGTGATTCTGCGCACCGATGCGGACGAGGATGCTATTAGGGACGAGTTTCTGTTTTTGGACGACCCCGGGGACGTGAGCCTCTTTCGGGAGATCGACGCCGACGAGACGGCCAAGCTCCGGCAGGCCCAGAACGTGCAAGTCTCCGAGCTGTTGGCTGCGGCTGGCCGGTCTTCCACTCCGCCCCTGGGCGACGAGGATGCCGAATTCGAATTGCCCGAGCCCGCTGAAACACCATCCGCTCCCGAGCCAACCTCCCCGACGGCTCTTTCTCCCCAACCCACTGCTCCCCCCGTTCCGCCCCAGGCCGCTTCTAAGGCTGAGCCGCGCAAAGCCCCTCCTGCCGGCGGCGTCAAGGCCGAGGAGATCGCCTCCATCCGGGTCAGCACCACCAAGTTGGACGACATGGTCGATCTGGTCGGGCAGTTGGTCATTGTCCAGGCCCGGCTGAAACAGATCGAATCCGAACTGCACAACCCCCTGCTTACCTCGGTCAGCGAGGAAATCGAACGCTTGAGCGGCGATCTGCGCGAACGGACCCTGTCCCTGCGCATGCTGCCCATCGGTTCGACCTTCAACAGATTCCGCCGCCTGGTCCGGGACTTATCTTCGGAGTTGGACAAGGAAATCGAACTGAAGACCAACGGCGCTGATACAGAGCTGGACAAGACGGTCATCGAAAAACTCAGCGACCCCCTGGTGCACATCCTGCGCAACAGCATCGACCACGGCGTCGAATCCGCCGAAATCCGTCAGGCCCAGGGCAAGCCCGCCAAGGGCACGATCACCCTCTCCGCCATGCAAAGCGCCGGGCAGGTGCGGATCATCATCGAGGACGACGGCGGGGGCATCGACCCGAACAAGATCTTCGCCAAGGCCGTGGAGCGGGGCCTGGCCAGGACCGATGCCCGGCCTTCGGACCGGGACGTGCTCCAAATGATTTTCACCCCCGGCTTTTCCACGGCCGAAAAGGTCACCGCGGTTTCCGGCCGCGGGGTGGGCATGGACGTGGTCAAGCGCTCTCTGGAATCCCTCAAGGGCACGGTGGAAATCGACAGCCGCCCCGGCCAGGGCACGGCCATCAGCATCGGCCTGCCTCTGACTCTGGCGATCATCGAAGGCCTGCTGGTGACCCTGGGCGATGAATACTACGTCATCCCGCTTTCCGATGTCCTGGAATGCGTCGAGATCCAGCGCGGAGACGCCGAACCCGAGCGCATCGCCAAGGCCTACGACGTACGAGGCGAACTGCTGCCCTGCTTGGTGTTGCGCAACTGGTACCACATGGGTTCCACGGGGCCGGAAATCGAACAGGTGGTGGTGGTCCAGGCCAGCAACCGCCGCGTCGGACTGGTCGTGGACAGCATCGTGGGTCAGCTCCAGACCGTGATCAAAGGCCTGGGCCGTGTGTTCAACGGGATGAAGGGCCTCTCCGGAGCCACGATCATGGGCAACGGGGCCCTGGCCCTGATTCTGGACGTGGTCTCCCTGGTCACCGAGCTGGAACGCCACGAAGACGCCGGAGCGGGCCGAAACCGACGAGCCAACCCTCCGCATTGACATTGAAAGCATTGGAACTACGATACGGAAGTCGGTAAAGTCGACAGCCAAGTAAACCAAATCTTCAGTCAAGGAGAAATCGTCATGGAAAGCGCGACCCTTTCTGCAAGCAAAGAGGAACGCAGGGCCAAGGTGATCGAGGTCCTGAACAAGGCCCGGGCCATGGAACTGCACGCCATTACCCAGTACATGAACCAGCACTACGCCCTGGACGACATGGACTACGGCGAACTGGCCGCCAACCAGAAACTCATCGCCATCGACGAAATGCGTCATGCCGAGATGTTTGCCGAGCGAATCAAAGAACTGGGCGGCGAGCCTACCACGGACCCCGCTGCCAAGACCCAGAAAAACCAGGACGTGGAAACCATCTTCTCCTTCGACGCCGGTCTGGAAGACAACACCGTGGACGTCTACAACCAGTTTCTGCTGGTCTGCCGGGAAAACGGCGACAGCATCAGCATGAAGCTCTTCGAGCAGATCATCGACGAGGAACAGGCCCACTTCAGCCACTTCGACAACGTAGCCGGCCACATCAAAAACCTGGGCAACGTCTACCTCTCCAAAATCGCCGGCACCTCCGCCTCCACCGGCGGCTTCGGCAAGGGCTTCGTCATCAATCAGGGCGCGGCCTGATCATCACGCAAAAAGGGCGGCCCGCACGGGCCGCCCTTTTTCTTTTCCGATTCTCCCAGGAAACTCCAATTTTTAGAGCGAGTCGCCTAAATCACCCATCGCTCTCACTGCCGCGCACCCGCTTCGACGGTCGCGGGCAAGCCGTCCCCTTCCCTTCTCTTCGCACCGTAAAACAAAGTATACATCACCGGAATAACCACCAAAGTGATCAGAGATGAGCTGGCTAGGCCGCCGATGACCACGCGGGCCATGGGAGCTTGGGCTTCGGCGCCTTCGCCCCAGCCCAGGGCCAGAGGGGTCAGGGCCAGGGCCGTGGTCAGGGTGGTCATCAGAATCGGACGCAGTCGGCGTCGTCCGGCTTCCTGGACGGCGTCCATGGGCGAGAATCCTTTGTTTTTACGCAGGTTAGAGGACTGGTCCACGATGAGGATGGCGTTGTTGACCACGATTCCGCCGAGCATGATGCAGCCGATGAAGCTCTGCACGTTCAGCGTGGTCCCGGAGAGCAGCAGCATCAGGACCACGCCGATAGCGGCCAGGGGCACGGCGAACATGACCACCAGCGGGTCGCGCAGGGATTCGTAAAGGCAGGCCATAACCATGTATACCAGGATCAGGGCCAGGATCAGGGCCAGGGTCAATTCCCCGAAAGCTTCCTGCTGCTCCTCGTAATCCCCGGCAAAAACGATTTCATAATCCCGGGGGACCGGGATTTCCCGCAGGGCTTCGCGCACATCCCCGGCCACGGCCCCCAGGTCCCGTCCGCTGATGGCCGCGGAGATCGAGGTGATGCGCTGCTGGTCCTTGCGGTCGATCTGGATCGGACCGCGACCGCTCTCCACGGTAACGACGTTGCGCAGCATGACCTGTTCTCCGGCGGCGTTGAGCATGGTCAGGTCCAGGATATCCTCGATGCCCATCCGCTCGGCCTCGGCCAGCTTGACCAGGATGCGATACTCATAGCCGCCCTCCCGATAGTTCGCGGCCCGGCTCCCGGCGATGGCGGTTTCCAGGGTTCGGGCGATCTTGGTGGCGGACAAGCCCAAGTCCGCGGCCCGGGTCCGGTCGATGCGGAAGAGTTCCTGGCGCACCCCGGCCTCGCGGCTGAGCCGGACGTCGGTGATGCCCGGAACGTTCTCCATCAGGGCGGCGACCTCGGCGGCCAGGGCGTCCAGGCGGTCCAGCTCCCAGCCGCGCACTTCCACGACCATGCTGTCCCCATCCCCGGCGCCCATCCGAAAAATAAACAGGCCCTGACCGGCCCGAGTGCGGACCACGGTTCCGGGAATCCCGCTCAAGGCCGGACGCAGGGCCGCGGCGATCTGTTCGCTGCTTCGGGTCCGCTCGGCAGCCGGAACCAGGGCCATGCGGATTTCAGCCCGAGACCCGCCTCCCCCCCGCCAGCCCGAGGTGCCGACGTTGACGACCATGTTTTCGATTTCCGGAACCTGTTTCCAAACGATCTCCTCGATTCTTCGAACCTGGGTGTCCACCACTTCTAACCGCGTTCCCACCTCCATTTCGATATTGACCCGCACTTCGCCCTCATCCGTGCTGGGCATGAACTCGGACCCAAGGCGTGGAATCAGGGCCAGCGCACCGGCGAACACCAAAACGGCCAGCCCCAGGGTGACCATCCTGTGGCGCAGCACCCAGCGCAGCAGATCCAGATAGGCGTCCTCCAGCTCCTTGAACATCCGTCCGCTGAAGGCATACATCCGCCCCCGCACTCCCACGATGGGCGAAACGGTCCCGGTCGTGGGCCGCAGCAACCGCGCGGAAAGCATGGGAACCACGGTCAAGGCCACCAGCAATGAACAGATCAAGGCAAAGGCCACCACGTAGGCCAACTGCCGGAACATCACCCCGGCAATCCCTTCCAGAAATATCATCGGCAGAAAAATGACCAAGGTCGTGATGGTGCTGGCCATCACGGCTGCTCCAACCTCGTTGGTGCCCTGGACGGCAACGGCCTTGCCCTCTCCGCCTTGTTCCCGCAACCGGTAGATGTTTTCCAGGACCACGATGGCGTTGTCCACCATCATCCCCACACCCAGGGCCAATCCGCCCAGGGTCATCAGGTTCAGGGTGAAGCCGCCGAAATAGATCAGGGTAAAGGTGGCGATGATGGAAATGGGGATGCCCGTGGCTATGACCAGGGTGCTGCGAATGTTGCGTAGAAAAAAGAGCAGGACCAGCACGGCCAGTGCCCCGCCGAACAAGATGGACCGTCCGACGTTTTTGATGGACTGCTGAATGTACTTGGATGTGTCGATGATCGGCGTGATCTGAAGCTGGGAGAAGTCCGCGTTGATCCGTTCCAACTCCCGAAGCACGGTCTGGGCCACCTGCACGGTGTTCGTCCCGGCCTGCTTGCGTACGGCCAGACGCACTCCTGGCTCGCCGTTGATGCGGATGATCCGGGTCTGGCGCTGGTGCCCGTCCACGACCTCGGCCAATTGACCAAGATAGATGGGCGCCCCGTCCCGGACGGCGACCACGGTGGAGCGAATTTCCTCCAGGCTGGTGAATTCTCCTGGAGTACGCAGGGTAACCTCGAATCGGCCCTGGTCAATGGTCCCGGCAGGCACGTTGATGTTGGCTTCGCGCACGGCCTGGACAATCTGCTCCAAAGAAAACCCCAGGGAGCGGACCCGGTCCGGATCAACATTGATCTGGATTTCCCGCTCCAATCCTCCCCAAATGTCCAGAGCGGCCACGCCGGGAATCCGTTCGATGCGCTGCTTGACCTGGTTGTCGATCACCAGGCGCATTTCCACCGGGTCCAGTCGGCTGGATGCTCCAAGGATCAGAATCGGAAACTGGGCCGCGTCGAACTTGAACAACTGTGGCCGGTCCGCCGAGTCGGGCAGCCGACCGGCGATGCGGTCCAGCCGATCCCGGATGTCGTTGGACGCCGCGTCCAGATTCGTGCCCCAGGAAAAGGAAACCCGTACGGAACTTTGGCCCTCGGAAGAGACCGAGGTGATCTCTTCCACTCCCGGAACCGCGGCCACGGCTTCCTCCACCAGCCTGGTGACCAACTCCTCCATTTCCTCGGGGCTGGCGTTCTCGTAGGACGTCATCACGGTCAAGGTGGGAAAGGTCAGTTCCGGCATCAAATCGATGGGTAGCCGGGACAGGGACACCCCGCCCAGAATCACCACGATCAGGACGACCATGATGGTGAAGATCGGGCGGGAGACGCTTTGTTGGGTGATGTACATGGAGGGAGGGGTAAGGTTAGTTGTCGGTGACAATGCGGACGGATGAGCCGTCCTCCAGGAGGTGCTGCCCCAAGGTGACCACGTCGCCGGAGAGGTCTTCGGGCTCCAAGATCTGGGACATGCCTTCCTCGGAGATGCCGACCCGCACGGCAACCAGCCGGACCGTGTCGTCGTCCTGGATCACGAAGACGCTCTGTTGGCCATCACGCCGGACCAAGGCCGCGGAAGGGAGCAGGACCGCGTTCTCAGCTCGGGACAACTCCAACCGCGCCCGGACGAACATGCCCGGCTTCATCAGCCCTTCGGGGTTGGACAGCTCCAGTTCGACCCTGGCTTGCCGGGAAGCCTCCCGAAAGACCGGGGCGATCCGGGTCACATGTCCCTCAAAGGAGTGATCGGGCAAGGCGTCCACGGCTACGAGGGCCTGCTGTCCGACCCGAATCCGGGCATAGTCCCGTTCCGTGACGTGAAAGACCGCCCGCACGGCACTGACATCCAGGACGCTGAGCAAGGGGGTGTTGGCGGACAAGGTCGCCCCTTCATCAACAAACCGTTCGCCCACTACCCGTGGAGGCTGGGGGCCGTTTTCAGGCCAGGAAGCCTCGATCCGGGCATAACTCATCCGAACCTCAGCGGCCCGCAACGCGGCCTGGCGTTGTTCGACCTGGGCCATGGCCACGCGCAGGCGGGCCTGTTGGGCGAGATACCGGGAGCGAGTAAGATCCAGCTCGGCCTGGGAAGTGACCATTTGGCCCCGTAAGGACTCGATCCGGACAAACTCCTTTTCCGCGACGTCCAGTTCACTGCGGGCCTCTTCCAGATTGGCCCGGGCCACGGCCAGCTCGGCCCGAGCCTGCTCCACCTGCTGCACGAACTCCGCGTCCTCCAATTGAGCGATAAGTTGACCGCGCCCGACCGGGTCGCCCACGTCCACGAACAGCTTTTCCACCCGTCCTGAAATCTTCGATGCGACATCGAAGTGAGCCCGGGGCGACAAGGTGCCGGAAAAGGTCCGAATATCACGAACAATTCCAAGCTCCACGGGCGCGGCTTGGACGGCGACAGCCGGACTTCCGGCGGGCCTTCCGGTTCCCGGCTGTTGGGGGTCGGGTTGCAGTGCCCGGTAGGTCATCCAGCTCAAGCCGACGAAAAGGATCAGCAAAACAAGCGGCAAAACCACCCGCCGCGGTCGTCGAGACATGGTCGTGCTCCGTGATTGTTCAAGCAATGGTTGAAATTCAGAGAGATGGGGGAAAGCATACCAACATGTCCTTCCTTTCGAAACGGTCGAAAAGGGCAGATCATGGTATACAAAGGGTGTGCCAGAATCTGAGATCGTTAAATATCGTTATATTACAATCCAGTTGCGTTAAATCGCCTCCTCCTCTTGCGCAAAAAACTGCACAACAACGCTGCACAAGTGTGCAATAATCCGCACTAACAGTACAGGATTTCGTCGGAAGGCCAATCTCCTGTTATCCAGGTGCCTCCCGCGTTTCAATCTCCAGCGGTTTCTGGGCGATAGGCGTATACACCAACGGATGCGAACGCGAGGGGACACAAAAAAAACGGCTCGAAGCGCCGCGAAAACTCGACACATCGAACCGGGATGATGGGTGGTTTGAACAGAGTCGTCGTTCAGTGCCGTAGAGACGGACAGAAAGCGACATGGAGCGGCACTCGCCGAAAACTCGATTAATCGATCACGCCGCGAAACAGCTTTTTGAACACGGAGCCGCCACAGTATCCGGTTTCCTGGGCCATGCGCAGGGCACGGGAGTCCCCCAGGGCCGCGGCGGAACGAAAATCACGGCAGGCCAGGTCACGCTTGTCCATCTTCATGTACAACAGACCGCGGTTGTGGAATGCCGAGGCCAGGCTGGCATCCTGGAGGATGGCCTTGGAGAAGTCCGTCACGGCCTTGTCCGGAAACCCGGCGTCGGCCAGGGCTAAGCCGCGTTCATTGAGCAATTCCGGATTGTCGGGGGCAATGTCCAAGGCCCGGGTCAAAAAATCCGCCGCGGCTTGGGGATTGGTGTATCGCTGACCGTTCCAAAGCATACGGGCTTGACGCAGCCAGTCCTGGACGCTTTTTTCCGGCTTGGCCGCGACGACGGAAAGAGATTCTTCTTGGGCTTGTTTGGACGAGGCCGAAGCAGCGAGGCCCTCTGGCGTTGGGACCGGAGCTGGCTTTTGAACAGCTTCGCACAATTCCTCGAGCTTGTCGGCCAGGGCGGCGTGTTCCTTTTCCAATACAGCCAGGCGCTCATCCTCGTTTGCGGCACGCTCTTCCAGAGCGCTTTTCAGTGCATTCAGGCGAGCGTCCACACGGCTCCCCAGGGCAAGGATGTCCTGCTCCCGATCAACGAGAAGATTGGCGGCCTGCTCCGCCATCCGGCTTTCCAGGTTGGCCACCCGTTGAGTGGCGTCCTGAGAAGCGTTTTGAGCGGCACCCTGGGCCGTCTTCTTCAGCTCGCCGAGTTCCTTCCGCAAGCTCTTTTCCAGGCCAGCAATGCTTTGAGTACTTGCCTTGAGAGCACTCCGCAGTTCCTCGACGGTCTTCTTCCAAGGGCGATTTTCCAGGACCGCGAGTTCCTTGTCCAGACGCTGTTGACCCAGAACAGCCATTTCTCCAACAGTCTGAAGCTGTTTCTCGTTAATGTTCCACCGGGAGTCAAAATCCGCGAGGCTCTGTTCCAAGCGCCCCAGTCCAGTCTTCAAGGCTTCGAGTTCCTGTCCGCTGGATTCCTGAAAAATCTTCTGCCCCTCGGCGACCTTTTTCAGCTCTTCGCGAAACTCAAGGGCAATGGCCTCAAGTTCGGCCTTGGTAAGCTTCGAGCTCGAACCGGCGCTTGCACTGGATTTGCTGGAGCTGGACTTGCTTGTCTTCTGCTTCGACACGTTGATTCATCCCCCTTTAGATGTCTTTGGAGACAAGAGCGTTGGACGAAACCCGGTTTTGCATACGCCTTGTCTCCAGCCGCCTTCTGGCGGCGATCCGTCGCAATACCGGCTTGGACGCGAAAAACACGATCCGATCAGCGGTTGAGCGAATCGGGTTACCGACCTTCTCCGGTGTTTTCAAGCTCCTTGGCCAAGGATTGGAGCATCTCCTCAACACGTTCCAGGGTCTCACGTTGCTCCTCCGTCTCCACCTGAGACCCCAAAAAAGCCGTCTTGCCCGCGGTGTCTCGCAGGAAACCGGCCACAAGCTGTTTGCGAACAATCTCCGGCAGGGCCTGCAAGGCCAACATCTGCTCTTCCAGGTTCTCTACCCCGGCCCCCAATTGCTTCTGGCCCTGCCCCAGTGATTCGAGTTCATCTCGCACGGCAACCCGTTCCAATTCCAAAATCCGCCCCATCTCTTCCTGGGTCGAGGCCATGTGGCCGCTTTGAATGTGCAGATCGCCGAGTTGCTCCGCCATCTTGCTCACTTGACTGTTGAGAACGATGTAGACCCCGCTGCTGACGACCAAGGCCAAGGCGGCGGAGAGGAACAGGACGGCCCCCCACCCTGGACCGGAAGGACGTTCCAGGACTTCGTCCTCCTTGAATTTCCCGGTGGCCGCAGACGCATCATCGGCTTGCGGAGCAGCGGGAGATTGGAGTTCTCCCGAAGCTGTGAAAGGGGCTGTGGAAGACGTTTCAATGTTATCATCTCCGGAAGCGTTCCGTTCATCATTCTCGGAGACAAGCTTCTCTTCCGTTTCAGGCGTGGAGGATGTCTTTTCCATCGTGGACTCCATGGTAATCTGAAGGGTTTGCGAGGAGGATTCCGTGGAAGATATCTCGGCGGCAACAGCCCCTCGTCGCCATGTCGCCGACGAGTCTCTCCGTTGCTCTTCCGGTTCGGTGGTTTCAAATGACGAATCGGATTTCGGCTCTTGTCCAGGATCTGGCTCAAGGTCCGGCTTTGATTCCGGCTCCGGTTCAGGGCTTAGCTCGCTTTCAAGGTCCGCGAGTTCTCTCTTTGATTCAGCCACCGAGCGTTTCAGGCGGAAATGCTCGCTCAGGTAGGACAGGCTGGTCAACATGAACCCCGCCGCGAAAAGAATCGGGATCAGGACAAAAAAGGGCAGGCTGAACTCCACGGACAACAACCCCGGCCAATGGACCACCATGGGCGGGGCCGGGGACAGGGACAGGATTTCCGCGTTTTGCACCGCGCCCATGGCGATTGCCACGCAGAATAAAAGGAAGAACAGAATTTTGACGTGCTTCATATCGGCTCCATATTCCCGGCTTCACGAAACAATGCCCGATAAAAACTCGGTCTCAGGCCTGGAGGGCGGCCAGTTCCTTGTATTCCAGATTGACCCGCTCCCGGGCAAGGGTCAGCGTCTCCAAGGCTTGCTCATGGGCCTTGCGATTGCCGGCCTCCAGCATCTCCCAAACCCGTGCCGGATGGGCTTCCAACGAGGCCCGCCGTTCCCGCATGGGCTCCAGAAATTCTCCAAGGCTCTGTAAAAGCAGCTTCTTACAGTCCACGCATCCCAACGTGGCCTGGGTGCAGCCGGAGACGATCTCGGAGCGCTGAGCGGCATCCGTCATCAGCATGTGGTAGGGGAACATGTTGCATTGATCCGGGTTGCCGGGGTCTTTTTTGCGCATCCTGTTGGTGTCCGTGAGCATGCTCATGATTTTCGGCGTGACCTGCTCCATGGATTCCGAAAGATGGATGGCGTTGCCGTAGCTTTTGCTCATCTTCCTGCCGTCCAGGCCGGGGAGCTTCTGCGCCTCGGTCAGTTTGGCCTGGGGCTCCGGAAAGAGCGGAGTGTAAAGGAAGTTGAAGCGCCGGGCGATTTCCCGGGTCAGCTCCAGGTGCGGCAATTGATCTTGGCCCACTGGAACGAGCTGAGGGCGGTAAATCAGGATGTCCGACGCCATGAGCACCGGATAGCCCAAAAAACCGTAGGTGCTCAAGTCCTTGGAGCCCTCGAGTTCGCCTTTCACTTCTTTATAGGTGGGGTTGCGCTCCAGCCAGCCCAGGGGGGTGATCATGGACAACAGCAATTGCAGTTCGGCATGCTCTTTGATCTGGGACTGCAGGAACATCGTGCATTTTTCCGGGTCCAGTCCAGCGGCCACCCAGTCCATGACCAATTCGGGAACGAACTGCTTGATCCTGCCCGGGCTGGCGTACTCGCTGGTCAAGGCGTGCCAGTCGGCCACGAAAAAAAAGCACTCGTACTCTTCCTGCAGGGCGATCCAGTTGACGAGTACGCCGAAGTAATGGCCCAAGTGCAGCGGCCCGGTAGGCCGCATTCCGGAAACAATGCGTTGCGGGGTCGTGGACATGAAACCGATCTTCCTCAAGAAATGTGGTTAAAACAGTCTAAAAAACTCGATCTGCTCAAATGAATCGATCAAAGCAAGATATTGGTAAAGAATCTGACCATCGGCAGCAGGACGCTTTGCAGCACGCCGGTCATCAACAACAAAATGATGACGACAAATCCGTAACGCTCAAAACCGTAGATCATACGAACGCCGCTGGCGGGTAGAAACCCGGCCAGGATCTTCGCGCCGTCCAGCGGTGGGATCGGAAGCAGGTTGAAAATACCAAGAATCAGATTGACGAGCACCCCATACTGGGCCATCAGGGCCAGCGGCTCGATCACGCTCATCCCTGCCCCCCCGAGTGTCGCGGCCAGAAAGATCAAGGCGTGGAACAGGAAGGCGAAGGCCAATGCCAGGGCAAAGTTGGTACCCGGACCAGCCAGGGAGACCAGCATCATCCCTTTGACCGGGTTTTGGAAGTAGCGGGGATCAACCGGAACCGGCTTGGCCCAGCCGAAAAGAAAGGGGCTTTTGATCAGGACGAGAATCAGCGGAAAGAGTATCGTGCCCACGGGATCGACGTGGCGGATGGGGTTGAGGGTGAGTCGTCCGGCGTGCTTGGCGGTGGGGTCACCCAAGCGCCATGCCGCGTAGCCGTGAGCCGCTTCATGGCAGGTGATGGCGATGAGCACCGGCACGGCCATGATCGCCAGTTCGCGGATGAAAGATGCTATGTCGTACATATTTCATCAGATTACCACGCTTGACCGATAGAGGCAAGAAATGGCCTCGCCGGTTGGTACCGGGACGGCTTCCCACCTTGAACAACCTCAAGCATGTCGGCTATGTTTTCACGCCATGCGGGAATTTTCCTTTGATCCTCGCAAACTATAAGGACACCACTATGCCCATCGAATCTATCTACCCCGAGGAACTTCCCGCGTTCAGCGCCAAGCTGAAAGAAGCCGAGTATACCCTGGTGGACGTCCGCCAGCCTGGCGAATACCGGGAGGGCCATATCCCCGGCTCCCGGCTGCTGCCTCTGCCGGAAATTGAAGGCCATCTGGACGAACTGGCTACGACCCCAAACCTTGTCTTCTATTGCCGCAGCGGCGCGCGCTCTCAGGTTGCGGCCAACCTGGCCCAGGCCAACCTGCCCGCGGGTACCCGCATCCTGAACCTGATCGGCGGATTCACGGCCTGGGAAGGCCGCCCTCTGGCCGACATGCCTCGGCTGGAAGTGTTCGCCCCGGGCCGGGAATCGTTTGATACCACGTCCCAAGCCCTGCTGCGGGCCATGGAACTGGAAAAAGCAGCCCAGCTATTTTACCAAGCCGCGGAAAGCAAGGCCACATCTCCGAAAATGGCCGCGACGCTGGCGACCTTGGGCAAGGTGGAACGCACCCATGCCCGGGTGATCTTCCACCGCCTGCAACGCGCCGACGCGGAGTATGCCCATCAGAATTTTGAAACCTGTTTCGATGGATTGAGCGGGGATATTCTAGAGGGCGGGGAGTCGCTGGAAGCCGTCGTGGCGCGACTCGGCAGCCTTGGCCCCGACGGGACGGACGGCGACTTTTGCCTGTCCGTGACCGAACTGGCGCTGATGATCGAGACCGCGGCGTATGACCTGTACAAGAACCTGGCCGGAGTCCATGCGGGAACGGAACTGGAACCGGTCTTTCTGGAACTGGCCGAGGACGAACTGAAGCACCAGCGTCTGCTGGTCCGGCTCTTACCGGAGTGCGCGGCGTGACAATGCGCTCCGCCGCGGACATGCAACAAACTACCCATCAACAGGTGCCGCTCATCCCCGTGGCCCTGACCCGCTGCCCGGCTTACGAGCCGGACCGGTTGGCCGAGTCCATTCAGGCCTGCTGGAAGGCTTTGGGCCGCGTCTTTCGTCCCGGGGACACGGTGCTGGTCAAGCCCAATCTGGTCACCTCCCGCCGGGCCCATCTCTCCTGCACCCATCCACAGGTGGTCCGGGCCGTCTGCATCCTGCTGCTGGATCACGGCGTCCGCGTCCAGGTGGGCGATTCCCCGGCCTTCGGCACCGCCGGGCAAGTGGCCCGGGCCGCTGGACTGACCGAGGCTTTGCGCGATCTGCCCGTGCCGGTGCGCAATCTGAACCGGCCGGTTGCCACACGACTCTCCAGTGACCTCCAGGCCAGCGGCCTCCAGGTGGGCATCTCCCGCCACGTCCTGGAGGCCGACCTGCTGCTCAACCTGCCCCGGCTCAAGGCCCACTCTCAAATGTTCATCACCGCCGCGGCCAAAAACCTGTTCGGATGCGTCTGCGGGGTGCGCAAGGCCCTGGCCCACATGCGCCACGGCCAAGGCGACGACCTGGCCACGCTGATCCTGGATCTTCAGCCACACCTGCCGCCCACCACCTCCCTGCTGGACGCGGTCACGGCCATGCACGTCTCCGGCCCGGCCAGCGGACAGCCTTGCCACCTGGGCCTGCTGGCCGCCTCGGACAACCCCGTGGCCCTGGACACAGCCGTCTACACGGCCCTGGGCCTGCATCCGGAGCAGGTTCCCCTCTGGCGCGAGGCCCGTCGAAAAAAACTGTCCGGCCATCATCCGGACCAGATCACCACCCCCCTGCTCTCCCTCGCGGACCTGGATCTCTCATCCTTCCAGCCCCCGGACCACCTCATCCCGGTATCCTTCCACCCCAGGCAGATCGTCAAAAGCATGTGCCGCCGGGTGTGGCTGGGATTGCGCGCGGTGGCTGCAGGCAGGTGAGAATGAATGGAGTTCTTGACCTAACGGGGCCAACTCTTTACAGGCACACGGTGTGGAAGTTGGTGTTTCTCTCCACATGATTTTCATCTCAACGCAAACGAATGGAGGTTTTGGAGTATGTTGAAGCGTTTTCTTCTGACGGGACTGCTATTGGCGGCAATGACGTCCACGGCCTGGGCCCAGCGCACGATCACCTTCGCGTCTGACTGCACGTGGCCGCCCATGGAAATGATCAGCGAAGATCGCGAATGCGTCGGATTCGGGCCGGATCTGGTCAATGCCATGGCCAAGGCCGGGGAATTCGAAGCCGTGATCCAGAACACGGCCTGGGACGGCATTTTCGCGGGACTGGCCTCCGGGCGCTACAACGCCATCTCCTCTTCAGTGTCCATCACCGAGGAACGCAAGAACGCCATGGATTTTTCCGACCCCTACTTTGAGGTCAAGCAGGGCGTCGTGGTCCGGGACGGCTCGGACATCAAGACCGAGGCCGACCTGGCCGGGAAAACCCTCGGCGCGCAGATCGGCACCACCGGCTACTTCGCCGCCATGCGCATTGCCGGAAACAACGCCAAAAGTTATGACGAAGTGGGTTTGGCCATCACTGATCTGGCCAATGGCCGTCTGGACGCCGTGATTGCCGACGACGCCGTGGCCGCGGACTACGCCCTGACCAACGAAAATTTCTCCAAGAACCTGAACCTGGCGTTCCTGATCGAGCCGGACGAGCCGGAATACCTGGGTTTTGCCGTGAAAAAGGGTGACACGGAAACCCTGGAACTGATCAACAACGCCTTGGCAGCGGTCAAGGCCAGCGGGGAATACGACCAAATCTTTAAGAAATGGTTCGGCGGGGAATAGCCCGGCACTTCTGAACGATTCCATCTCCCTCTTGCCGGAAGCCATGCCGTTCCGGCAAGAGGGATTCTCTCCTTGTTGAATCCTCAATCGACGCCAAAGGTAAACGATGGCCGAAAAACAAGTCGTCATTGACGTGGGAGACGGAGCGGCCCTGCCGCGCAGGCATGACCGAGGACTTTTCAGTGCCTGGTGGATTTCCTTGATCGGCGCCCTGGGCATCATCGCTTATCTGTGCATCTCCCGCCCTGATCCCTATTGGCGGGTTCTCAAATTTCTCCCGGACGGGATCGTGGTCACCTTCCAGGTCACCATCCTGTCTATTCTCTTGGCTCTGGTTCTGGGACTATTCACCGGCTTGGGACGGATTTCCAAGAACAGGGTCATCAACCTGATCGCCTCCACCTACGTAGAGGTGGTTCGCGGCATTCCGCTGTTAGTCCAGCTTTTCTACATCTATTTCGCCCTGGGCCAGGTCTTTGCCAACCTCCCGGACTCCAACGCCCTGTTCATTTTTTTGAAGAACATGCCTCCCCTGGTGGCCGCGGTGATCGCCATGGGCATCTGCTACGGGGCCTACATGGGCGAGGTCTTCCGAGCCGGAATCCAGTCCATCGACCACGGCCAGACCGAGGCGGCCCGCTCCCTGGGCTTCAACCGCGCCCAGACCATGTTCTACGTCATTCTGCCCCAGGCTTGGCGGACCATTTTGCCGCCCGTTGGCAACGAATTCATCGCCCTACTCAAGGACAGCTCCCTGGTCTCTATCCTGGCGGTGTCGGACATCCTGCGCCGCGGTCGGGAATTCGCCAGCGTGACCTTCAACTACTTCGAAACGTACACCATGGTCGCCCTGGTCTATCTGGTGATCACCCTGCTCCTGTCCAAGATCGTGAGCACCATGGAAGAAAGGTTGAACTACTATGAGCGTCGCTGAACAAGTAATCAGCATCCGGAATGCTTCCAAATTCTTCGGCGACCTCAAAGCCCTGAACGACGTGTCCCTGGACATCCATGCCGGGGAGAAAGTGGTGATCATCGGACCCAGCGGCTCCGGGAAAAGCACCCTGCTGCGCGCCATTAATCGCTTGGAAAGCATTGACCGGGGCGTCATCACCGTGGACGGCAAGGACGTCAACGACCCAAAAAACGACATCAATGTCCTTCGCATGGAAATGGGCATGGTGTTTCAGAGCTTCAACCTCTTTCCACACAAGAAAGTTCTGGACAATCTGACCATGGCCCCCATCAAACTGAAGAATATCCCCCGCGCCCAGGCAGAGGAGCGGGCCATGGCCCTGTTGAAGAAGGTGGGCATCGAGGAAAAGTCCGCGGCCTATCCGGTCCAACTCTCCGGCGGCCAGAAGCAGCGGGTGGCCATTGCCAGGGCCCTGGCCATGAACCCCAAGATCATGCTCTTCGACGAGCCCACCTCGGCCCTGGACCCGGAAATGATCGGCGAAGTGCTGGACGTCATGGTCACTCTGGCTAAAGAAGGCATGACCATGGCCGTGGTCACCCATGAAATGGGATTTGCCCGGGAGGTGGCGGACCGGATCGTGTTCATGGACCAGGGAGAAATCGTGGAAGTCGGTGCGCCGGACCATTTCTTCGAGCGCCCCGAGCATCCCCGGCTGAAGAAATTTTTGAGCCAGATTTTGTGAAGTGAGTTCACGGTTCAGCGGTTGGTTCTAGCCACGACATGCGAATCCGCTTTCCATTAGGATCTTTTTTTAAACCGAACCTCACTTGCCAACAACCACGACCTTACTTTAACCGCTGAACCCTCATGCCTACCCTTTTCGCCCCCTGGAGAATGGAGTATGTTCTCGGTCCCAAGGCGGATGAGTGCGTGTTGTGCATTCCGGAGTCCACCGCACGAGATCGCGATCAACTGGTTTTAGTTCGCGGAAGGCTTTGCTTTGTGATCATGAACAGGTATCCCTACGCCAACGGCCACCTGATGATGGCTCCATACCGCCATGTTCCTGACCTGGCGGACCTGAACGAGGCGGAGGCTGGTGAAATGACGGCTTGGCTGCAACACTCCGTCCGAGCTCTGCGCGTGGCGCTCGGGCCGGACGGCTTCAACATCGGTATGAACTTGGGAAGCGTCGCCGGCGCGGGCATTCAGGATCATCTACACATGCACGTCGTCCCCCGCTGGCACGGAGACACCTCATTTATGACGGTTTGCGGCCAGACTCGCGTCGTTTCCGAGCACCTCTCGGCGACCTACGATAAGCTGGCTCCGCTGTTTCTTCCACCTCACCCACCCTCTAACCCCGCACAAGGAGAGGCTGTATGCGCTACTTGAAGGTCTTGCTGCTGACACTGTTTTTCTTCGTCTCCATGGTGTTCTTCATCCAGAACAACGAAATGTTGTCCAACGAACTCGTTCTCAAGTTGGAACTGTTCGATCTGAGCTTCGCTTCCCGCGAGTTGCCCTTCTACCTGATCGTCCTGGTGAGCTTCGTGGTCGGCTCGGTCTTCAGCATGAGTTACTTCTTGGCGGAAAAACTCCGGCTTTCCCATGAGTTGAAGTCCTCCAAGGCCAAGTTGGCTGCCTTGGAGCAGGAAGTGACCTCCCTGCGCAACCTGCCGTTGGAAGAGGAAGTCTATCATTCCAGCGTATCCAAGACCGAAACCGCGTCCTATTCGGACGAGTCGGCGCAGCCGTATTCCGAGAAAAAACGCGAAGAAAGCGCGGCATAGCTCATTGTTCCCCCTCGCGCCTCCTCTCGGCGCGTTGGTGATCGCCATCGGGTTCACGAAAGCGAGTCCCGGCATTCCGGGCCGTACGTGAACTCGGTGGTGTTTCCATTTTCGGGTCGGACCGCGTCCATTCTCGGCTTGTTCATACGCACCGATGCGACATGAAGCACTCTCGCTCGAACGTCGGTTGTCGGCCTGAAACACGCTTACCCGAGAACCATCCATTTCACCATCTTAACCATTGAGCTGAAGCGATGCGGGATTGGATAAAAACGGTTTTCACCTCCAGGTCCATGGTCCAGGATCATTTTCCCAACGAAACCCATGCGGACGGGCTATTACCGCCCTCCGAGGACACCTTCGCGGCCATCAACGAACTGAGCCGGGTGGTCAAGAACAATCCGGACGCCGTGGAAATTTATCTGGCTCTGGGCAATTTGTATCGCTCCCAAGGTGAGATCGAACGGGCCGTACACATCCGTCAGAACCTGATCCTGCGTCCCGGCCTGCATCAGGAATTCAAAGCCCGGGCATATTATGAACTGGGGCGAGACTACAAACGCGGCGGGTTCGTGGATCGGGCCTTCGACGCCTTGCGCCAAGCCCGCAAGATCGCCGGCAACAACCCGGCTATCACCCTTGAACTGGCCAAGCTCAGCGCCGAATCCGAGGAATACGTTCAGGCGGCCAAGTACTATCAGGAGTTGGGCAATTCCATCGCCGAAGCCCACTACCTTGTTCGGCAGGCCCAAAAAGAGTGCCGGGACGACCCCAAGCGCTCCCAGGCTGGAAAATGGCTGGACCGGGCTCTCAAAGTTTCCCCGGGATGCATGGAAGCTTGGTTGGAAAAACTGCAACGCGCCTGGGGCGGGCAGGAGAAAACCAAGCCGGCCAAGATCCTGGAACTCGCCATGGCCCTGGTTCCGGAACAGATGCGATTCATCTTGCTCGAAGGACTCCTGAGCACCGCGAGCAACAACGACCGTTCCGGCAACTCCTCTCCTGCCGCCCCGGACCTGGACGCCGCCCTGGCCGTGCTTTCCGGCTACCCTCAGGACATGCTGCTCCAGCATTACGGAGGCCTGCTGCTCCTGAACCAAGGCCACGAACAAGACGCCCAGGCCTGGTTCGAGCGCTGCCTGATCCTGGAGCCGAATTTCTGGCTAGCCCGCCTGGAAATTCTGAACCTGGCCAAAAAGCGCCACGACCTGCCCAAGACCCTGGCCGTGCAACTAGAGTTCTTCATTTCACGGGCTCGGGAAGTCAAACGATTCTCCTGCCGCCAGTGCGGCCTGAAACGAGAATCGATCTTTTTCATCTGTCCCCGCTGCGGTTCCTGGCACTCCATCACCTTTCGCCGCAACCTGAATGAGTGAATCAAGCCCACCCAAGCTGACGCCCATGCTGGAGCAGTACTTGGGCATCAAGGCCGCCCATCCGGACGCCCTGCTCTTTTTCCGCATGGGGGATTTCTACGAGCTCTTCTTCGAGGACGCCGAAACGGCGGCCCGTGAACTGCAGATTACTCTGACCAGCCGCAACCCAAACGCCGAAAACCCCGTACCCATGTGCGGGGTGCCCTATCACGCCTGCGAATCCTACCTGACCCAACTCCTGAGCAAGGGCCTCAAGGTGGCTATCTGCGACCAGGTGGAGGATCCTAAGGAGGCAAAAGGACTGGTTAAACGGGCCGTTACCCGGGTGCTGACCCCAGGTACCCTGGTGGAGGACGCCGGCCTGGAGGCCAAGGAACACCATTTTCTGGCCGCCCTGTTCTGGGACGCTCAGGCGGATTTCGGCGGCTTGGCTTGGGTAGACGTGTCCACCGGGGAGTGCCGGGGAGTCAGGCTTCGCGGCCAAATGGCGTCATGGTCGTGGGTGGCCAAGCTCCAGCCCCGGGAACTGCTGCTGCCGGATCACTTGCGCCCACCAGTGCAGGCCGGGGGTGTTTCCACCCGAATCACTCCGCTGCCCGTGCGCGGCTTCTTCGAATTCGGGCAGGCCAAAGAACGAGTCCTGCGAAGCCAAGGCGTGGCCGACCTGCACGTCCTGGATCTGGAGAACAAGCCACAGCTCACCCAGGCCTTCGGGGCGCTGTTGGCCTATCTGAAACAGACCCAGAAGCACGACCCGAATCACCTTCAGCCGCTCCAAGTCATTCAGCCCGGCGATTTTCTGCTTCTGGACGAAGTCACCCTGCGCAATCTGGAAGTTTTTCGTCGCCTGGACGGCGGACGCGGGCCGGGTACCCTGCGCCACGTCCTGGACCAAACCCTGACGTCCATGGGCGGCCGCCTTCTTGAATCCCGTCTGCACTACCCCTGGAAGGAACCGGAACCGATCCTCCAGAACCAGGCCGTGGTCGCCGCGCTGCTGGAAAATGACGTTTGCCGCTCCGAACTTGCCCAACGGCTGTCCACCACCACGGACCTGGAACGCATCGCCACCCGGATTTCCATGAACCGAACGTCGCCGCGGGATTTCGCGGCCTTGCGCCAAGGCGTGGCTCGGCTGCCCGGGCTCCGTGAGACCCTCGGCAACCTGCTTCAGGCCCACGACGAGCAAGAACTCGACATGTCGAAGAACGGTTCTCCCGCTTCCCCGACTCCTGACGCCAACTCGCCACACATCCTGCTCCAAGAGCTTCTGCGTTCCTGGGACGATCTGAACGATCTGACCGACCTGCTCCAGCGGGCCCTGGTGGACTCCCCTCCCCTGCTGATCACGGACGGCGGCATTTTCCGCTCTGGATACGATCAGGATTTGGACGCGCTGCTGGACTTGGTGGAACATGGGCAGGATACCCTGCGGGAGATGCTGGCCCGGGAACAGGAACTGACCGGCCAGCCCAAGCTGAAGATGGGCTACAACCGGGTGTTCGGCTATTATTTCGAGCTGCCCAGATCCCAGACCAGGGAACTGCCCGAGCGATTCCAGCGGCGGCAGTCCCTGGTCTCCAGCGAGCGCTTCGTCACCGAGGAGCTCAAGGAACTGGAAGACCGTCTGCTGGGTGCCTCGGACCGACGCAAGATTCTGGAGCACAAGCTCTTTCAGGAACTGCGGGACAAGGTAGACCAATTCCGTTCCCGGGTGATGCGCATGGCCGAGACCGTGGCCCGCCTGGACGTCTGGCTGGCCCTGGCCGAGGCGGCCAGAAAATGGTCCTGGTCCCGCCCCAACGTCACGACGGATCTGAACATTTCCATAATTGGCGGACGCCATCCGGGCATTGAGGCTTGCCAAGGCAGCGCGGACTACATCCCCAACGACGTCCACCTGGACGACCAACGCCGGGTGCTGATCATCACCGGCCCGAACATGGGCGGCAAGTCCACGGTGCTGCGCCAGACCGCGCTGATATGCATCCTGGCCCAGATCGGCTCCTTCGTCCCGGCGACCCAGGCGTCCATCGGCCTCACGGATCGGATCTTCACTCGTGTCGGGGCCTCGGACAACTTGAGTCTTGGGCAAAGCACCTTTATGGTGGAGATGATTGAGACGGCGCGCATCCTGCGTCAGGCCACCCAGCGCAGTCTGGTCATCCTGGACGAAATCGGCCGGGGAACCAGCACCTACGACGGCCTGGCCCTGGCCTGGGCCGTGGTGGAGGAACTTTCCGGCCACGGGGTGAAACAATCCAGAGGCCCCGTGCGGACCCTGTTCGCCACCCATTACCACGAACTGACCTCCCTGGAAGGTCGACTGCCCGGAGTGCGCAACTACAACATCGCGGTCAAGGAGTGGAAAGGCGACATCATTTTTCTGCGCCGACTGGTCCCCGGTCCTTCGGACCGCAGCTACGGCATCGAGGTGGCAAAACTGGCCGGCCTCCCGCGCGGGGTCGTGGCCAGAGCCAAGGAAATTTTGGAGGAACTGGACGCCGCGAAAAAGCCCCGAATGCTTCACCAGTCGTCCAATTCGGCGCGGCGACAACTGCTCCGCGAGCCCCTGCCCGGCTTGGGGATCACGACGCCCTCCCGAGAGAATCCGGAAGAAGCCGACATCTTAAACCTTTTACGCGACCTTGACCCGAAGCATCTCAGCCCCATGCAAGCGTTGACCTTGCTCCAACAATGGAAGGAACGCCTGGAAGGGGGAGAGTGAACAATACAGGAACCAAACTGAAGGAGACTTAAACCCATGCATCACTTTACATATCGCAATGGTGAACTGTACGCCGAGGACGTGGCGGTCCGGGATCTGGCGGCGGAATACGGCACGCCGCTGTACGTCTATTCCACCGCGACCTTCAAGCGCCACTTCCAGGCCTTTGACTCCGCCTTCGCCGACCTGCCTCACATGACGTGCTATTCGGTCAAGGCCAACTCCAACCTATGCGTGCTGCGCCTGCTTAGCGAGCTGGGCGCGGGTATGGACATCGTTTCCGGGGGCGAACTGTTCCGGGCCCTTTCCGCCGGGGTCCCGACACGCAAGATCGTTTATTCCGGAGTGGGCAAACGGGCCGAGGAAATCCGGGAAGCCTTGCTGGCCGACATTCTGATGTTTAACGTGGAGTCCATGGACGAGCTGCGACGGATCAACGACATCGCCCTGGAACTAGGCCAGGTCGCCCGGATCAGCCTGCGCATCAATCCGGACGTGGACGCCAAGACACATCCCTACATTTCAACGGGGATGAAGAACAACAAGTTCGGTCTGGACATTAAACAGTCCCTGGAAGGCTACGAACTGGCCTTGAAGCTTCCAGGCATTGAGCCTGTAGGCATCGACTGCCACATCGGCTCCCAACTCACTTCCATCGCCCCTTTCCTGGAAGCCCTGCACCGGATCAAGGACTTCAATCATAGATTAAAAACAATGGGCGTGGATGTTCGCTTCCTGGACCTAGGCGGCGGTCTGGGCATCACCTACGACCAGGAAGAGCCGCCGCACCCCAAGGAGTTCGGCCAAGTCCTGGTCCGGGAACTTCAGGACATGGACGTCACCCTGATCCTTGAGCCGGGCCGGGTCATCGCTGGGAACACGGGCATTCTGGTCACGGAAGTCGTGTACACCAAATCCACGGAAACCAAGCACTTCGTCATCGTGGACGCCGCCATGAACGATTTGGTCCGCCCCTCCCTGTACCAGTCCCATCATACCATTGCCGAGGTCAGGCCCCAAGGTCGATCGACACGGAACGTAGACGTGGTCGGGCCCATCTGCGAGTCAGGAGACTTTCTGGCCCGGGACCGAGACCTGCCCGAAGTGCACTCCGGTGAACTTCTGGCGATTTTTTCCGCCGGGGCTTACGGCTTCACCATGTCCTCCCAGTATAACTCCCGCCCCCGGGCCGCGGAAATCCTGGTGGATGGCTCCCAGGTCATGCTGGCTCGGAAACGCGAAACCTACAACGACTTGGTTGCCCTGGAGCGTCAATGCCTCAAGGAATGAACGTCCTCTTCGAGCGATTGCCGTCCATACCGACCCCCATGGACCGGTTGCGCGGCTTTCAAAGCCAACTGGGCATCGACCAGAAGGACTTCGCTCGGATGAATCAGCTTTCGGACGCGTTTTCGCCGGAAAAGGAACGGTTCGCCCAGCGGGTCTTCGATCATTTCCACGGCATCCCGGCAACTCGTATCGTCCTGGATCACGGCCCGTCGCGGGAACGGATGATCCGGATCTGGTCCCATTGGTACGAATCCTTTTTCCAGAACCGCAACCAAGATGCTTTTCTGATCGCCCAATGGCGTAGCGGCCTGAACCATGTGGCCGCGGGCATCGATCATCGCTACATCAGCTTGGCCTATGCCATGGCCCGTAAATTCATCCATGAAACGGCCCTGGCCAAGCTGGAGCCGAAACCCTGCTCCGCGGCCATCGACCTGATGGACCGCCTC
The DNA here is from genome assembly GCF_003046795.1 of Desulfonatronum sp. SC1. Lineage (NCBI taxonomy): Bacteria > Pseudomonadati > Thermodesulfobacteriota > Desulfovibrionia > Desulfovibrionales > Desulfonatronaceae > Desulfonatronum > Desulfonatronum sp. SC1. Next base: position 56,878 of record NZ_PZKN01000018.1, read on the forward strand.
CTGGATCTCTGCTTGCTGGTGGAGACCGACGCCTTTATCACCTCTCTGACCAAATGCGACCTGGAGATCATTCGCGGCATCGCCCACCAGGTCCGCAATCCCCTGATGGTTATCGGCGGCAACGTCTTGCGTCTGCGCAAACAGCTTCCCGCGGACGACCCCAAGCACGAAGTGTACGAAACCATGCTACTGGAGGCCAACCGCCTGGAGCGGATGGTTCGCAACGTGACCACCTACAACGAGGTCTTCCAACGCGAGCCTCGGCCCAACTCCTGCGACCTGGACTCCGCGATCAAGGCCACCCTGGAGGAATTGCGGCCTCAGGATGGGATTAGCGTCGAAATCCGGCCGGATACTCGCCATCCCAACGTGCTGGCGGACCCGGAAGACCTGCGGGTGATCCTGTATCACCTGATCCAAAACAGCCTGGAAAATGCGGCGGACACGTCCGCTCCCATGGTCCGGATCACCTCCCTCCAAAGCGAGACCAGCGGTGACTTTCTAGATATCCACATCTTCAACAACGGCCCGACTCCGAATCCGGACAGCCTGGAAAGCCTGTTCACGCCATTTTACTCCACCAAGGCCTTGGGCACCGGCTTCGGCCTGCCCATTGCCAGGCTGGCCGTACGCAAGAACCACGGGCACCTGACCTTGCGGTCCCAGCCGGAGGAAGGCACGACCTGTTTGGTCACATTGCCGACGTGACGGAATGGTGTATGGTTCACGCGAAGGCGCGAAACCAAGAATATTTGTACATCCTTCGCGCCTTCGCGTGAGCCCCTTTACCAACTCCCCTGAGGAGGATGACATGGAAAAACCGCTGCGTTTGGGTATCAGCTCTTGTTTGCTGGGCAACAACGTCCGCTATGACGGCGGGCACAAGCTGGATCGTTTCTTGCGGGACACCCTGGGCAAGTACGTGGAGTTCGTGCCGGTCTGTCCGGAGGTGGAGTGCGGCATGTCCGTGCCACGGGAGGCCATGCGGCTGGTGGGAGACACCGAGAATCCCCGGCTACGGACCATTCGGTCCGGCGATGACCTTACGGACCAAATGCTGGCCTGGGCCGCGGAGAAGAACAAGTGGCTGGCCGGACAGGATCTGTGCGGCTTCATCTTCAAGAGCAAGTCGCCATCCAGCGGCCTGCAAAACGTGAAGGTCTACTCAGAGCAAGGCATGCCGCAGCAAAAAGGAGTGGGCATTTTCGCCAAGACGTTCATCACCCGGTTCCCGGACATCCCGGTGGAAGACGATGGACGCCTGAACGATCCAGGTCTGCGAGAAAACTTCATCGAGCGGATTTTCGTAGCCCGGCGCTGGCAGGACGTGGTCACGGCCAAGCCGGCCCTTGGGCCGTTGGTTGCCTTTCAAGCGCACCATAAGTATCTTGTTTTAGCCCACAGCCCGAAGCATTACACAGCCCTGGGCCGCCTAGTGGCCCAGGGCTCGGAAATGAACCGGGACCAGGTATTCACCGAGTATGGACGCCTGCTGTCCGAGGCCCTGCAAGTTCGCACCACCAAGGCTAAATTGTTCAATGTGCTGGAAAAGAGCATGGGCCATTTCAAAAAGCAGATCACGGCCTGGGAAAAGCAGGAACTACTGGACGTCTTCCGACGCTTCAAGGAAGGTCAAATCCCGCTGATCGTCCCGGTGACCCTGCTCAACCACTACATCCGGAAGTATGATGAGCCGTATCTCAAGACACAGTTCTTCTTCCACCCGCACCCTTTGGAACTCAAGCTGCGCAACCACGCCTGATCCACGAGCTACTTCCCCCACACTCACGCCATGCGCCTGATACGAGACTGGTTTCAACGACATTTCAGCGACCCCCAGGTTGTGATCCTGGTGGGCATGCTGATCGTGGTGTTCGCCGGAATCTACTTTCTGGGACGGATGGTGGTGCCATTCCTGACCGGGTTAGTCATGGCTTATCTACTGGAAGGCTTGGTTCGCTTTCTGACCAACTGGCGCATCCCGAGACTCTTGGCCGTGCTGATCGTTTTTTTCGGATTCATGACCGGGTCATTCTTCGCCCTATTCTGGCTGCTGCCCATGCTGACCAAGCAGGTCGCCCAACTGGTTCAACAGATACCCGGCCTGATCACCCACACCCAAGCCCTGCTGCTCCAGCTCCCGGAGCGCTACCCCAAGTTCATCACCGATGAACAAGTGGTCCAGTTCACCACGGCGCTGCGCAACGAACTGTTTACCTTTGGTCAAAAGCTGCTGACTTTTTCCGTGGCCTCGGTCACGGGGTTGATCACCATCATCGTGTACTTGATCATCGTGCCCATGCTGATCTTCTTTTTCCTCAAGGACAAAGAAAAAATCGTGAGCTGGCTGCGGGCCTTCCTGCCCAAGGAGCGGAGCTTGGCCAAGCAGGTCTGGCTGGAAGTGGACAACCAGATCGGCAATTATATTCGGGGGAAGTTCTGGGAAATCCTGATCGTCTGGGGCGCGACCTACGCAACCTTTCTCTGGCTCGGCATGCAGTACGCCATGCTGCTCGGGCTGGTGGTCGGCCTGTCCGTGCTGATTCCCTACATCGGAGCCGCCGTGGTCACCCTGCCCGTGGCCATTGTGGCCTATGCCCAATGGGGGTTCGGGGACGAATTGTTGTACGTGCTCATCGCCTACGCCGTGATCCAGGCCATTGACGGCAACATCCTCGCCCCTTTGCTTTTTTCCGAAGTGGTGGACATCCACCCCGTGGCTATCATCCTGGCCATCTTGGTCTTCGGCGGGCTCTGGGGCTTCTGGGGCATCTTCTTTGCAATCCCCCTGGCCACAGTGGTTCAGGCCGTGCTCCGCGCCTGGCCCAGATCCATGGCTCCACCGCCAGAGGAGCCGGAAGCCGGCACGCAGTACACTGAGTAAAAAACGAAAGGGAGAGAAAGCACTTTTTCCCTTCCCACCCCTTTTTTACCCGTCCTTCGTCTCCGCTACAACGCGACGCAACCGGGGAACCTCCCGGACTTGGGCCCAGACCAGCCCCAAATACTCGTAGACAGCCCGTTCGCTACGACGCAGCGCGGTGGAGGACGGAAAAAAATCACCAGGATGGCGCTCCCTCTCCAAGGATTGCTTGACCAGAAAATCCGTCGGCGCCGGGATCGGGGCCAGTCCGGCGGCCTGGGCCAAAGCCACGGACCTGAGCATGTGCGAGGCGGAAGTGACCAGCAAAAAAGGCTCACCCGCCTCGATCACCTCCCGCAAGGCCAGCATCTCTTCCGCCGTGTCTCTGGCTTGGTCCAGCAGAACCCTCGGCCCCGACTCCCCCAGATCTCCAGCCGCCCCTGCCATGACTTGGGCATGGGATACCGCATCGAAAACCGCTCCCCCCGAAACGACCAAAACGCTCCGTGGAAGCTGTCGATGCAGCCGGATTCCTTCGACGAGCCGGGCAAGCGAAGCGTCGGTCAATTGCATTGTCGCGGTCAATCGAGGATCTGACCGATGCCCTCCGCCCAGCACGACGACAAACCTGATGTCCGCCAGATCCCGAACACTCGTCACCGGGTCATGGCGACGCTCCAAAGGAATCAGAAGGCGATCCGCCACCGGGGACGACGCAAAGCCTATCGCGGTCATCGTTCCCAGAAGCAACACCGTTCCAGCCAGCTTCCGGCTCTTTCCCAGCCAAAGCAGCGCCAGCCCGACAAAAAGCAGGAGGCCGGCCACGCTCAGGGGCATGCAGAGCAGGCCGATGATTATTTTCAGCAGGAACATCATGGATGGCTCAGGATTCAAAGCTTTTCTTGCGGTATCGGGGTCGGCGCTTCGCTATCGGAATCGGTGTCGAAAAAGGATTATGGGCGAACAAACAGTATCGATCCCGATCCCGATAGCGAAGCGCCGACCCCGATAACAGCTTTTTTCAAGTGAATAACACATCGCCGAAGTAGAATTGGTATAAATCACTCCGCCCCCCGGATCAGCTCCAGCATATCTTCCACCGACAGTTTGATTCCACTGTCCGTTCCTTCCAGCAGACTGGTGGCCAGATCGCGTTTGTGGCGGTGCAGGTCGAGGATTTTTTCCTCGATGGTTCCCTTGGTCACCAGGCGGTAGATGGTCACCGGACGCTGCTGGCCGATACGGTGGGCGCGGTCCGAGGCCTGGTCCTCCACGGCCGGATTCCACCAGGGGTCCATGTGGATCACGTAGTCCGCGGCGGTCAGGTTCAGGCCGAATCCTCCGGCCTTGAGGCTGATCAGGAACAGATCCCCCTCTCCGGCCTGAAACGCGGTCACCGCTTGCTGACGCTTCTTGATGGGCGTGGAACCGTCCAGATACTGGTAGCGGACCTTGCGCTGGTCCAGATAGTCGCGCACCAGATGCAGGTGGTCCACGAACTGGCTGAAGACCAGGGCCTGGTGCTTGTTTTCCAACAAATCGTCCAGGATTTCGCCGAACGCTTGCAGCTTGGCGCTGCCCGGCCCGGACTTCGGCCCCGCGCCGGGCATGACCAGATCCGGATGACAGCAGGCCCGACGCAGCCGCATGATCTCGGCCAGAATTTTGATCCGTTGTTGTCCGGGCTGATCATCATCGGGCTCGGCCATTTTTTCCAGGGCTCCGCGCCGCAGGGCGTCGTAAACGGCTGCTTCCTCCGGACTGAGTTCCACGGGAAGCACCACCTCGGTCCGGGAGGGCAATTCGGCCAAAACTTCGCTTTTCAGGCGGCGGAGTATGAACGGACGAATCAGGTTCTTGAGTCGCCGCTTGGCTTCGGCGTCCCGGTTCAGCTCGATGGGCACGGCGAAGTTTCGGTTGAAGCGCTCCAGGGTACTCAACAGGCCGGGGTTGATGAAGTTGAACAGGTTCCAGAGTTCGCCCAGGTTGTTTTCAATGGGCGTGCCCGTGGTGATCACCTTGAAGTCCGCCGGCAAAGTCATGGCCGCACGGGAACGCTTGGCGACCACGTTCTTGATGGCCTGGGCCTCGTCCGCGACGAGCGTGGTCCACCGGACCTTGGCCAGCAGCTCGGATTCCGACTGCAGCAAGCCATAGCTGCATACGATCAGATCAAAAGGCCCGGCCTGCTCCACCATCCGTTCCCGTTCGCCGGGCCCGAACCGCACCGGCCGCAGGCTCGGGGCGAACCGGGCCGTCTCCTCCATCCAGTTGATGCAGACCGAGGTCGGAGCTAGCACTAATGTCGGCCCCTGCTTGGCCCGGGTCAAAATCAAGGCCAGGGACTGGATTGTCTTGCCCAGCCCCATGTCGTCGGCCAGACAGGCCCCGGCTCCCCAATGGGCCAAACGGAACAGCCACTGAAAGCCTTCCACCTGGTATTCACGCAACTCGGCCCGCAACGTCGCCGGAACTTCCGGTCGCAGTTCCGCGGCCTCCCGGACTCGGCGCAGCAAATCCTTCCATGGTTTCGGCGAGGTGACCCGCATTCCGTCCAGCACTTCATCCAAAACCGGCGCTGCCAGGGGATGAACCTTGCCGCCGTCGCCGTAGGCGCGCAGAGCGTCCAGGCGCTTGCGCAGGTCACGGGTCAGGCACAAAAAATCGCCCTCCTCCAGGCGGACGAAACGGCCCGGGCTGTTCTCCAGCAGGGACAACAGCCGGGACATTTCCATCACCGTACCGTCGTCCAGTTCCAGCCCGCCATCCATGGCGAACCAGTCCTGCTTTCGAGACAGCCCGATCTTGAACCGATTCAAGCCGCTCTCAGCGGCGATACGCACCTGTTTTCCCTCCGGCCACTCCAGGACGACGGCGTCCCCCATCTCCTGAAGGCTGAGCAGGGTTTCCAGGGCGCTTTCCGGATCTTCCAGCCGCCAGGACCAGTCCGCGTCCGTGTCCAGCCCCAGGGTCGGGCAGCGCTCCAGCAGGGCCTGCACCGCCTCCCGCTCGGCCTTGTCGTCCCTGGTGGCGCAGACCTGACGACCTTCCACTTCGGTGAACAAGGTCTTGCCGCCCTCTCCGGGCCGGACCAGCAAGAGTCCATCCGGAACGGGCCGAAAAAACAGGTCGATCAACAGCCCATCGCCAACCGGGCGCAGACGCAGTACCGGACGGGAATCCGCCGGGACGCTTTCAGCCTGGCCCAGGCCGCTGATGGTGGAATGCACGGTGAGCAGCGGAGCGACTTCCGCGATGCTCTCCAGAACCTGCTCCTTGGCCGCCGCTGGAACCTTCACGCCCTTGTCTCCAAGGATTGAAGCGATCTTGGCATGCTGGCCGTCAAAACGGACCACCCGAAGCCGATGTCGGCCTTCCCGATGAATCGCCACCGTGCCGTTTTCCGGCAACGGGGGCTCGACGCGCACCCGCAGCCCCCCTTGCTCCTCCAAGACCTGCAAGGACGGCTCGGCCTGGACCACCTCCACCGGTCGCTCCGGATCATCCTCAAGAAAAATCAGCGGATGCCCCACCGCGGCCAGGACGGCCTGGTCCCCGGCCAGGGAGTATTCGGTCTTGTTGTAATATCCGTAGTAGGTGGAATAGGTGTCCTCGGAAATGGCCAGGCACAGACGGCGGTCATGCTCGGTAAGATAGGGATAGCTTTCCGGGGAATGGCGCAGCTTCTTCAAGGCCACCGGGCGACCGGCGGTCCACGTTCCATTGGCCTTGAGCTTTTGTTCCCGAGGCTCCAGACCGAACTGCTTCCCGGTGTGATACAGCCGCCACGTCAAGCGCTGCTCCCCCACCTTCGCGCCCTTGTCCCCGCCGCCCGACGTGGAGGCGAAGCCCAGGTTCTTCAGGGCTTCCAGGGCCAGTTCCCACTCTTCCTTGGGTTTGAACAGAAAGGTCAATGTTTTCCAGGAAATCACCCCCTCCGAGCTTGGAAAGACGGACAGCAACTTCCTGCTCTCGGTCGCTTCCAGAATCCGTCGCGTCTCTTCGGCATACCACCGATACCCGACATGCTCGGCATGCACCCCCAGTTCGGCCAACTGCCCCAGGACCGCTGGTTTCGGCTTTCCCCCGGTCCAGAGTTGCGAAAGACAACCAAAGAGAAACGTATGCGTCCCGGCAAAAGAAGAAGAACTGAACAGGAACTGTTTGAACTGGTCCGGTTTCTTTTCTCCAAGCAGGACCGAGGCGAATTCCGCCAGCAGAAAAAAAACGAAACGGAAAACATCCTTGTGCGGTTCCTTTTCGATGACCGAGGCCTGATGTCTGACCAGTCGAAGATCTTCAGAGCTTCCCCGTCGCAGCAGGGCCAGATTCTGAAACACCCCCGGCATACCGGGGATTCGGACGTTGCGTTTGCGAGTGCCCTTCTTGACGGCCGCCAGGGAGTCATCGAACACCTTGCCTGCCTCGGCATACTCCCCACGGATGAACAGAAGCCACCCGAAAAGGGCCAGACCCGGGGCGGTTCGATCGTCTCGCAGCAGTTCACGGGCCTGGTCCGTTTCACCTCGGGCCAGGTACTGGGCAGCGAGAACATGGCGCGGGCCGGCATGTTTCTCGGCCATGGCCGGAAACCAACGCCGGGCCAACTCCCAGACGTCACGAGTGTCGATCAAAAAGGCCTGGCCGCTGTTCAAGCAGGTTCCGACGGCCTGAAACTTGATTACGTCCGGCAAACGCTCCAGCCATTCCGTGTTCAACGGCACGAGGCACATCCCGACAAGATCGTCGATTCTGTTCGACTGTACCGGAGTCCACGGATACTGAGCGGCCCCGATCAGTTGCAGCACCTCTTTTTCGTCACGAAGAAACAAGGCGTTGCGCAGTCCGATCCACTCTCTGGATACGTCCATGTCGTAAACGGTATAGCTCGGTGTCCGGACGACTCGTTCGACGGCCCTCAGAACCTCGGAATAGCGCCCTTCCATATCCAGCGCCCGCAAGGGCTCCAGGCGCAGTTCCATCTTCAATTGAAGGCGTCCCTGTTTGAAGGACAAGAGTCTGAGCCGGGTCATTCTTTCCCGCCATTCCCGGCCCACCATCCCCGTCAGCGCACGTCCTCGGGCATCCTTCCAATCCAGCTTTTGCAAAATACTTTTCAAATCAGTTTGAGTCACATGCCGCGAACACATGGCCATGACTTGAAAAATCCGCTGTTCGTCAGGGGTCAATTTTTGAAATTTTTTGATCAGCTTTGAGTTTTCTGTGAGGTTTTTTTGTTGGTTCATTGAGGTGATTCCACATAGAGGGTTTGACTCGTGTTGCTCTTGGACGGTCTTTCATCGCATGGACAGACGCGCTGCACCGCCAGGAGTGAGACGATATTTTTGCAGCCTGCTGTTAGGCTTGTGCGGCAAGGTGTATTCGATCAGACCGCCCTCCAGCAAGGACCTGACGACCCGATTCAATGCTCCGGTTACGGACTTTCGGCCAAGAGCCGCGGCCAGCTCCGCCTTGCTCAGCGGTGCATTATGCAAAAGATGCAAAAGAGCCTCTTCCGTCGAAGCTGACCGTGCGCAATTCTCCGGCGCACCTTACTGCCGCGCGGGTTGCTCCGAAACGTGATGGGCTTCAAGATAACCAACCTCACGTGGAGCCTCGCGGGCAACAGGTTCCGGCCTTGCCAAGGGATGAACCGGAAGACGAATCAGGAAATACGTGCGCTCCGCGTCGGTGTCGAGGATCGGTTCCGGTGAGCCGTTGGAACGCATGGCGCGCAGCGCTTTAGGGATGCCGGTGGACCGTCCTTCGATCAGCTCCAGTTCCTTGAGGAACTCCCCGATGCGACGATTATGGTACCACCGACTGATGGCTCGTCCCTGATGCCTGATACTTGATCACCACTTCCCGGTGAAACATGCGGTTGATGAAGTCCACGGCATCGCGGGTGATCCGGCCAAGCGGGCCCTGGAAAAATTTTTCCTCGAAACGATCCCCGCCCGGCCCTTCCGGGAACCAGACCACGTCGATCTGGGTGGCGGGGAAAAAGCGTCCTGGCTCGTCATTGAAGAACAGCAGACCGAAGTTTTTGGGAAAAGGGGGCCTCGGACGGTCCACCCACGATGTTCATTCACCGGCCCAACTCTTCCCGGCCCAGATCTCGCGCCTCGACAGCCAGCTCGCTGCCCACGTCCATAAGATCTGCTCGATCAGCCAGGGTGAAAGATCGTCCAGGACGGCCATCTCGCTCCTCGACGCCGACGACCAGATATCCCCCGCCAAAATTATTGAAGTCGTTGGCAATGGCACATATTGTGTGCAAAATACCCTCCGGCGACCACCCGGCCTTGTACTCGACACACTCACCCTCAATTGTGCACTGATGCAGCAAATCATGAATGTTGATCGTTAGCATGAGAAGTATTCTCGTATCAAAACCGTCTCGTTACACTTTGACCCAGCCAACCAGCTCGCAACACAACTCTGCCCCAACTGACGACAAAAAGTAAGCCGCAGCACCATCTGAAGACACAAAAACGTAACTTTGTATAACAAAAAGAGATAAATAATACTATTTATTAAGCAAATATAATGAATTACAAATTTTCAGCATAGCCATCAACAGCAACGACTCTGCCCATTTTAACGTTCTCCAGTCTACCCCGACTCTGCCCTTTGATTGATAGTCCCGCCTACAGCCCGCTCCTTGTCCTGCTCAGAACAATTGTGTAGAATATTTTAAAATCAAGGACAATCTTCGTATGCCGTGGGTTGAATGAAGAATGATCAAACGATCTTCCGATCTCTGACCTCTATTCAGATCAAGCACCTCACTTTGAAAAGAATACCGACATAACTTTGAAAGCGTGCCAAAGAGCCCTCCATGCCTGAACAGTCCATCACCCTGACCATCAAAAACACCCTGGACAACGCGGTGCTTCTCGCAACCGTCGTACAGTCCGTGGCCATGACGCTGCCATTTTCGCAGACCGACGCCTGCATGCTCCGCTTTTGCACCTTCGAGGCCGTCAAGCTGGCCATCCGAGGACATCCCCCGGAATACTGCAATTCCATCATCGTGCAAGTGGACATCCTTGAGGATCGTCTGCGACTTTCCGTGCGTGATATGGGCTCGGCAGTGGATTTCCTGGACGCCTGCGCGCCGGACTGGAACGTCGAAGACATTGTCAAGGCCTTGGAGGAAGACTGCCTGGGGCCGGAAGTGATCAGAAGCTCCATGGATTCAGTGAAAAGCGAACGCGTGGATGGGGAAAACAGGCTGGTGATGAGCAAGAAATTCAACACAAACCTGCGTGAATACGACGAATGAACGAAATACACGATCATAGCGGCCCCCAGAACAGCCCCCATAACAGCCCCCGGAACGAACACGGGATGCGACAATGAAGGGCAACCTTGCTTCCTGGTGGAACCCGCTACTGCTGATCCCCGGCGTTCTGACCCTGCTCTTCGCGGCTGGTGTTTATCTGCCCCTGCGCGACCAGTTCATCCTGGGCTGGAGTGCCGTGCTGCTGGTGATCGTCCTACGCAGGGTCAGCGTCATCAATGAGGACACCAAGCGGCTGCTGATCATTCTGGTCTGCCTGCTGATCACCCTACGCTACGTCTCCTTTAGGGTTTTCGACACCCTGTACTACACCAGCCCGGCGGACACCATGGCCATGGGCCTGCTGTTTCTGGCCGAGTGTTACGGAATTGGCATTTACCTCATGGGGATGTTCGTCAATGCCATGCCCTTGAAACGAAAAATCGTCAGCGTGGACCTGGACGATCCAGACCTGCCCACGGTGGACGTGTTCATCCCCACCTACAATGAGCCCCTGGACATCGTCTCCATCACCGCCACGGCAGCGGTCCAGATGAATTATCCCAAGGACAAACTAAACATTTACATCCTGGACGACGGCGGGAGTATCAATAAGCGGCTCGACCCAAATCCGAAAAAAGCCTTGCAAGCCGTCAAACGACATGAAGCCTTAAGAAGCCTCTCCCGTTTTCTGGAAGTGCATTATCTGACCCGGGGCAAGAACGATCATGCCAAGGCCGGCAACCTGAATTCAGCCCTGCAGCGCACCTCCTGGGGCATGGCGGATGAACCGGGCAAGGTACCCTTGCTGGAGGGGCGGGGCTTCGGGGACAAAGGCGGGGAGTTGGTTCTGATCCTGGACTGCGACCATGTTCCGTCCAAGGATTTTTTGCAAAATACCGTTGGGTTGTTCATGCGGGATAAGAAGCTGTTCCTCTGCCAGACCCCGCATTTTTTCATCAACCCGGACCCGGTGGAACGCAACCTGAACATCTTTGAGCAAAAGCCCGCCGAGAACGAGATGTTCTACGGCTCCGTGCTTTTGGGGCTGGATTACTGGGACTCGGCTTTTTTCTGCGGTTCCGCGGCCATCCTGCGGCGCTCGTACGTCCAGGAAGCAGGGGGGATTGCCGGGCAGACCATCACCGAGGACGCGGAAACGGCTTTGGGGCTGCATGCCCGGGGCTACAGCAGCGCTTATATATCCAGACCCATGGTCTGCGGCCTATCGCCGGAAACTTTCGGTGACCTGGTCACCCAGCGCAACCGCTGGGCCCAGGGCATGGTCCAGATATTCATGCTCAAAAACCCACTGTTTTTAAAGGGATTAAAGTGGTTTCAGCGCATCTGCTACACCAATTCTTCGGCGTTCTGGTTCTTCAGTCTGTCCCGGGTGGTCTTTTTCCTCGCGCCTATCTTGTACCTGGGCTTTGGCCTGCGGGTGTACAACGCCTCCCTGGGCCAGGTTCTGGCCTTCACCATGCCGCACCTGTTCTGCGCGATCATTTTCACGGATTTTCTGCACGGTAAGGTGCGGCACCCGTTCTTTTCCGAACTCTATGAAATCGTGCTCAGCCTCTACAATCTTCCGGCCATGATCAGCGCTTTGATCCGTCCCAAGTCCCCTTCCTTCAAGGTAACCCCCAAGGAGGCGAGCTTGAAGCAGGATTTTCTCAGCCCCCTGGCCAAGCCGTTCTATGTCATCCTGGCGCTCATTCTTTTGGCCTACCCCTTTGGCTTGGTGCGCTGGTTGAACCACCCCCTGGAACTCGACTCCATCCTGATCACCATGGCCTGGAACACCTTCAACCTGACCTTTGTCTTCCTCTGTCTGGGCATTGTCTGGGAACGCCGCCAGATCCGCCGCAAACACCGCATGCCGGTGCAGGAAGCCGCCCTGGTGCGCATTCTGCCCAAGTCGGATACGGCCATGGGTTTGGATGCGCCGATCGAGGTCGTGGTCCATGATATTTCCGGGGATGGATTGGGGTTCTTGCTACCGATGGGTGTGGCTGTTGCCGTGGGGGACCGGGTCGAATTCCAGGCTCGGGACAGTTACGGGAAGGAGCATATTTTGCCTTTGGAGGTCGTCCGCATCTTGTCTGCGGGCAAAGACCGACTTGTAGGTTGCCAGTTTCAGGCCGAGGACCCATTCTCCTTTGCCAAGGTCGTCAGCTTTGTCTACGGCGACAGCCAGCGCTGGGAGGATTTCTGGGATAAACGCCGTGAACGTCACAAGACTTCACCTTGGCAAGGCCTTCAGTACTTATTTTTCATCGGTGTCAGCGGCGTTGTCCGGAACTTCCGCGGAATCATGCTCCTGCTGTGGTCCCAGCTTTGTGCGGGGGCGGGAATGCTATTGCGCAGGATGGGGATGGCCAGGGCACGATAAATTCGGTTTTCAATACTCCCCCAGTTTTTATCTACTCTTCGATTAAAACCGCGTATCAATTCAGGAGATATTCATGAAACGACCAATGTTCTATCTTGCGGCTCCAAGCCTGCTGTTCTTGCTGCTGCTCTTGGGCATGGCCGGTCCAGCCGCTGCACAGCACTCCCTGTCCATCCCGCTGACCGAGTTTTCCATCGTGGGCAAGCCGCTCTTGCAGGGCAAGGCAGCGGATTTTCGGGTCAGTGTCCCAATACCGCGGCGCTGGGACGTGGCTTCGGCCAGCCTGCGCTTTCCGTATGTCAATTCCACGGGATTGCTGGGTAAACGTTCTCGTTTGATCGTCCGCTTCAACGACCAGGTTCTGGCCCAGATCGAGTTGCTGCCCGAATCCCCCGAAGGTGTCGTCACCGTGCCGATTCCCACGACGCTGCTCAAACCCCGGTTCAACGAGCTTCAGTTTGCCGTGGCCCAGGACTACGACGACCAGTGTACCGACCCGGGCAACCCGATTCTGTGGACCCATGTCTCGGTGGAGCGCGCTATCCTGGAGGTAGACTACGCTCTGAAACCGCTGCCCATGGCCCTGTCCTCCATTGCCGATTTTCTTTTCGATCCCAAGCAGTTCAATGAAAACAGCGTCCACTTGGTGGTTCCGGAGTATAGTCCGGAAATGCTGAATCTCGCGGCCATTGCCGCATCCGGGGTGGCCCTGCGTTTCGAGTTCCGCCCGGTGACCTTTACCCTTTCCCAGGATCTGCGCCAGGGTGTGGACAACATTCTACTGGGCGATACGGCCTTTGCCGCCGACGTCTTGCAGCAGTACGAGCGTCGTGCCCCCGAGGGCGACTTCGGGATAATGCCCCTGCCCGGGCCTGCCCCGGCCATGCCGAAAGATGAAGATGCTTCAGGACAAACTGACCGGGAACGCTTCGTGGATGACCCTACCCGGGCCGTGATCCTCCTGTCCGGTGCGAACATGCAGGCAGTACGCCTCTCCAGCGAGGCCTTTTCCCTGCTGTCCTTCCCCTTGCCGGACGTATCTAGTACCGACCCGGCCTCCGTCGTCATTCCGAACATCACCCAGGAGATGGGCAAGAGCTTGGTCGTGCCGGGGCATAAATACACGTTCGCGCAACTGGGCATGGCCTCGCGCACGTTCACCGACATGTACCCGATTCCGGAAAACCTGACGATCCGCCTGCCCTCGGACACCCTGCTGCCCGGCAACCTCTTTGCCAAGCTGGCCGTGCATCTGGCCTACGGTGCAAAAATGCGCGAAGACTCGGTGGTGAACATCCACCTGAACGGCCGATTCATCGCCGGCGTGCCCCTGGGCAATCCCGCCGGCGGCAGATATGGCGGATACCAGATTCATATTCCCATGTACTATTTCAGGCCCGGACAGAACACCTTCACCTTCGAACCCGTGCTTTCCCCGCTGGTCACGGACCATTGCACCTTCATCCAGTTGAAAAACCTGTTCGTGACCGTTTTTGACGACTCCATGCTATCCTTCCCGAAGTTGGATTACTGGACCGAGATGCCCGACCTGGCCCTGTTCGTGGAGGACGGATTTCCGCTGACGAAATGGCCGGACTGGAGGGAGACCGCCATTATTTTGCCGCCGGATGACCCGCACAGCGCCGCCGCGGCTGTGAACATCGTCGCCATGATCAGCCAGAAAACCGGAATTCCTCCCTATCAACTGCGCTTCCTGAACGAACCGCCTCAAGAAGCCCTGGACATCCTGGTGGTCGCCCCCTATCCGGCCATTTCTCCGGACATTCTCCGGGCCACCCCCATGGCCCCCCGGACTTCCTATCCCTGGCAAGGCGCGCTGCAAGGCACCAGGGACCAGTCACTGTACTGGTGGAACAGGATACTGGCGGATATCTTTCCCGAGCGCCCACGCAGCGTCTCTTTGCCCTCGGTGCATGGCGAGGCCCTGGAACAATTGGTCATGGACACGGACAAACTGCTTTTGACGCAGAGTCTTTCGCCGTACGCGGCCATGCGCACCCTGATGGTAGCCACGGCCAGATCCCCCGAGGCCCTTTTGCGGGGTGCCTACGCGCTTCAGGATCCATTCCTTCAAGGGCAAGCCCAAGGCAACGTCGTCCTGGCCGACCTCAAGGATCTGGAATTCGGCGTCCGTTCCCAGCAATCCGGGGATCGCTATTTCGTGGGCGACCTGGGAACCTTCAGTTGGTTCACCTATCTGGTGAACACCTACCCGGTCTGGTTTTTCGGCACGATTCTGGTGATCCTGGCGCTGACCGCCCTGGTAGCGAGGCGTCTGCTTCGAGCCAGAATGCGAGCCAAGGAGCAACAATGAGACAGTTTACACGAAGTGCGGCATTGGGGTTTTTGACCCTGCTTCTCGCCTGTTCGGCCCAGGCCGATGTCTGCACGGACTGGACCGTATTCAAAGCCCGCTTTCTCACCTCGGACGGGCGGGTCGTTGACAGGTTCCAGAACAGCGTGTCCCATTCCGAGGGCCAAGGGTACGGGCTGGTCGTGGCGGCCTTGTGCGACGACCGCGAGACATTTGCCTCCCTCTGGGAGTGGACCCGGGACAACATGCAGGTGCGCCGCACGGACAGCCTGCTGGCCTGGGCCTGGGGGGAGCGCCTGCCCGGCCAATGGGCCGTGCTGGACTTCAACAACGCCACGGACGGAGACATCCTCGTGGCCTGGGGGCTGCTGCTGGGCGCGAAACAGTGGTCCGAATCCGCCTACGAAACAGAGGCCACGGGCCTGATCGCGTCTATCCGGGAGCACCTGGGCGTGCATCATCAGGGGCGTCTTGTGCTGCTGCCCGGGTATCATGGCTTTCTGAAATCGGACAGCATCCGCCTGAACCCTTCCTATTACATCCCTTCCGCCTTCCAGGCCTTTGCGGAGAAGGATGACGCGGATTTCTGGAATACGGCCCAGGCCGATTCATTGGCCCTGCTTGAAGCGTCCCTGGTTCCGCCCTTGATGCTGCCACCGGACTGGATCGTCCTTGCCGAAGACTCCGAACAACCGCTCCCCGCTGGGGACGAACCCGTCTTCGGCTTTGAGACCATCCGGGTACCCCTGTACCTGAGCTGGGCCGGGGCTACCTCGGCTCTTCCCGAACTGGAAGGCCTTGTGCGCTCCCTGGATCAGGCCGGACACATTCCTCAGCGCATTGACCTGACTGACGGCTCTTTTTCCCAAGAGTCCGGTTCAGCCGGGTTTTACGCCGTTTTTGCCAGAGCCGCGCAGGATCTGGGCATGCTGGAAACGGCCGAACGATGGTGGAACGAGGCGGCCAGAAAATTCATGGATGAAAAAGACGACTACTACTCGAACATCCTCTATGTCCTGAGCCGGCTGGAAGAGACGAACATCCCCCAGGCCGATACACCCTGATCTTGCTTTTTATCTGGACCGCCATGAACCAGAAATCACTCCCCACCATCCTGCCCGCACTCGGCTTTCTGCTTCTGCTGTGGAACACGCCCGGATTTAGTCAAGACACGTTACCAGTTCCGCCTGTCCAACCGGGACTTTCCGGCGTACTGCTGGCCCAGGCCGTGGATGTCCGGCGCGAGGAAAGCGGTGGACTGACGATCCATCGGCGCGACGAGCAAGGCGACGTCCAGCGGACTGCCCCGACTCGTTTCCAACCCATCGTCCCGCCCCTGGAACAAACTCGGGATGGTGGTCGCATGCTCGAGGCCGGATGGGACGCCTTTGGCCTGGGCGCCCATGACCAGGCCTTGGCTTTTTTCGAGGAAGCCGCGGGCTTGTTTCCGCCTGGAAACCAGCGCAACGAAGCGGCCCTGGGCAGGGCCTATGCCCTGACCGCTTTGGAACGGCACGACCAGGCCGTATCGGTGCTGGAGGGGCTGTTGCAGGCCGGGTATCGTCCAAATGAAGTCCGGGCCGCGCTTTTTCGGGCCTTGATGCAGGCAGACCAATTGGAGCGGGCCGAGGCCGTGCTGGCGGGACTGGATGATGAACACCAGCAAGATCTGCGCCGCCAGGAAATCCAACGGCTGCGCTTTGAGCAGGATCTGTCGGCGGCGTTACAGGCCCGCCAAACTCAACCCCTGCAAGATTTTCTGGACACCCACCGGGCATGGCTTGATCAGTGCCGCGAGCCCTATGCTTTTTTTCAGGCATCCCAGGCCCTGCGGGAGCAGGGCGCACGGGGAACGGCAAGGGAGGTGGCCCGCAAGCTGCTCTCCTGCCCGCTGCAAGGGCGGGAACAAGGGCTGTTCGTGCCCCTACTGCAACGTGTCATCACGGGCTTGCCTTTTGACCAGGCCCAGCGGGAAATTGCCCGGCAGCGGAAGCAGATGCAGGGCCGCGACGCGGCCCTGGCCGAACTGGCCCGCCTGGAACTGGAACTTTTCCAGCGCCGCATTGCCGACCTCTCCCCGGATGATCCCGAGTACGCCCGACTGGCGGAGCAGATCCTGCGCCTTGCCCCTGATGACGACGCGTTGCGGCTGATCATGGCCTGGAACTGTTTTGAAACCAGGGACGACACCTGCGCGGAAGAGCTTTTCCGCGATGTGCATCGGCGCACCCCCG
This sequence comes from Desulfonatronum sp. SC1, assembly GCF_003046795.1. Lineage (NCBI taxonomy): Bacteria > Pseudomonadati > Thermodesulfobacteriota > Desulfovibrionia > Desulfovibrionales > Desulfonatronaceae > Desulfonatronum > Desulfonatronum sp. SC1. The sequence continues at coordinate 73,987 of NZ_PZKN01000018.1, forward strand.
CCAATGTCTCGGCCCTGGAGGGTCTGGTCGCTCTATTGGAGCGCCAGGGCCGGACGGATGAGGCGATCTCCTTGGCGGAGGGGGCACCTTCGTCCGAGCTATTCCTGCCTGTCTTGACCCGGCTCTACCGCGCCGAGGCAGCCCGATTCTTTTCCGCGGAAGACCATCCCCGGACCCTGCACTGGCTGGACAGGCATGCAGCCATTGCCCCGGACGATGCGGACGACCCGGAACTTTTGGCTCTACGCAGCTGGGCTCTGTTTCATTCAGATCGCCACGAACAGGCTCTGGACGTTTTTGCAACCCGGCTGGCCCGGGGGGGCCCGGAGGCCCCAGAGGAAGAAGACGCCCTGATGGGCATGGTCGCTTCGTTGCAGGCCTTGGGCCGTGGCCAAGAGGCCATCCCCCTGCTGGAAGCCCGGCGGGAGCAGTTGACCGCGGAACTCCGGAACGTGCTGGGAACACTTTACTGCACCCTGGGCAACGAGGAATTCACTGCCGGCAGTCTGGATCAGGCCGTGGTCTATCTGCGACACTGCGTGGACTTGACCCCGGATATAGGCGCCGTACAGCTCCTGGGGTGGAGCTTGTATCAGTTGGGTGATCCGCAAGGCGCGCATGATCATTTTCTAGAGGCCTTTGCACAGCAGCCGGACCAGGAGACTGCCGAGGCCGTGCTGACCAACGCCCGTGAACTGGACAACAGAACCGCCTTCTGGACCCTGCTGGAGGAGATGGCCGGTCACGTCAGTCCCCATGTGCGCACAGCGGCGGCGGACGCCTATGCCACGGAGGAACTGCCCATCCTTGCGGCCCAGACCCATCCCGAATCCGGTCGGGGCACCTGCTATGCCAATTGCGACTCGCCCTGGCTGGACACCGGAGTACAATACCGTGGGGTCACGGGGGACAGGGGGCTGTCCCGGCTGAACGAACTCAGCTTCCCGGTGCAGTACCACAGCCCCGCGGCCCACGGAGGCAAATGGTCCCTGCGCGTCACCCCGCGCCTGCTGAACACGGACAAGGCCCCGCAAGACGCCTACATGGGTTCGTTCTACAGCTTCCTGGATCAGGACCGTCAGCGTCAGTCGCCACTGGACCAGGTCTGGGTCGTAGCCCCGGAAGTGGTCTATCAGCGGGAAGGCCGGCACCGATTCGAGGCCATGCTGGGCGCGACTTCCCTGGGCGGCCCGATCCATGCCCTGCCCATTTTTCATCTTGGCCTTGGCCAGGAGAACGATTGGTCCCTGGAGCTGCGCCAGGGCTCGGTCTCGGATTCCCTGCTCTCCTCCATCGGCCAGAAAGACCCGTACAGCCAAGCGACCTGGGGCCGGGTTGTGCACAGCGGACTCAAAACCCGCAAGACCTTCGACCTGACAACCTCATACTGGCTGGCGGCAGAGGCGGAATATGACTACTACTGGGGCGAGAATGTCGCCGAGAACCATAGCGTCGCCGGAAATTTGAGCCTGGGCCGGACCGATGACCTCAGGGGCATGGCGCTCACCAGCGGCCTGTCCCTGACCGCCTTCCACTTCCAGAACAACCAGAACTTCCACACCTTCGGACATGGCGGCTACTTCAGCCCGGACCATTTTGTCGTCGCGGGTCCGTTCGTACGTCTCCAGTCCCCGCGCTGCAAAGGGTATTGGTTCGACCTCTACGCCAGCCTGGGCTGGATGGATTACGTGAGCGAGGAAGCGCCCCACTACCGGAAGATTTCCGGAGCCGCGCCAGAAACCATGAATACAGCGGCACGCAATGATTTTCAGGGCAAATACCCCAAAGAGAGCAAATCCGCCTTGGCAGCCGCGATGAACCTGCAAGCCATGAAGCTGATCACCAAGAACTGGTCTTTCGGAGCCACAGCCGGGATCAACAACGCCTCGGACCATACGCAATGGCAGGCCGGCTTGTTGTTGCAGTATTTATTCGAACCACGAGAGGCATTCTTTTCCAGAGGTGATTTTTGACATTTTCGGACAACACATAGCAATATTAATCAAAATACTTATAATAACGGTTCAGTGCATGGAGGATTATAATGCAAATTGACGTTGAATATGGAGAAAAAACTATAGTTCTAACTCCTAAAATACCCACAATCGATGCGATTATTGCGGATACTTTCAAAAAAAATATTTTGGAGATGTTAGATAAAAAAAACAAAATCATAGTCTTGGACATGAGTAATGTTAAATTTATTGATAGCAGAGGACTCGGATCGCTTATTTATTTATTAAAAAATGTTCATCAAGATCAAAAACTTGTCCTGTGCAGCATTGATGAGAATGTGTACAATATAATCAAATTGACAAAATTTGATAAAATTTTCAGCATTTATTCCTCAAAAAGTGCTGCTCTGCAAGCATAATCCATAATTAGTTCGAGCTCTTCGCACATCCCCGATTAACTCAAACTAAGGGTTTTGCGCCCTGAGGGGAAAAAGGGTAGCTTGTCGGGTTTAGCGGCTCGCTCAACCTTTCAACCTTTCAACCATTGAGGAAACCAATGAAGATTTTGCGTGCGTCGCGCATGGACCGATGCATCGGCTGTCATGCCTGCTCTCTGGCTTGCGCCCGCCAGGTGCATAAAAAACTTTCCTGGAACATGGCCGGTATCCGGATCAAATCCAGCGGCGGGATCACCACCGGCTTCGAGGCCCGGCTCTGCCTGGCCTGCGATCCGGCCCCCTGTGCCAAGGCCTGCCCCACCGGGGCCTTTTCCCAACGCAAGGGCGGCGGAGTGCTCGTCAAGATGAAGCTCTGCATCCAATGTGGGAAATGCGCCAAGGCCTGTCCGGTGGACGCCGTCTACCTGGACGAAAAAGATCAGCCGTACGTGTGCATTCACTGCGGCCAGTGCGTTGAATTCTGCCCCCACGCCTGTCTGGAAATGCGCAAAAAACAGGAACACGTCCGCAAGGGAGGTGGGGCCAATGACTGATACCGCGTTTCGCGTCTGCATCGTTCACCTGGACCGGGACAAAGGCGAAATCATCTCCTTTGGCGACAAAAACGTTCATATCGGCGGCAGCGGCTTGGCCGCGGCTTTGTTTGAAACCTACGGCCTGCCCAAGGAGCCCTGGTCCCACCCGGACCAGCCTCTGATCTTCGCCATCGGCTGCCTGACCGGCTACTTTCCGCTGATGTCCAAGGTGGTCTGCGGGTTCAAGTCGCCGCACCACGACCAATACGCCGAATCCCACGCCGGCGGACGCCTGGCCCTGGCCATGCGCTTCGCCGGATACGACGCCGTGGTGTTGCGCGGCCGGGCGGAACTGCCCGTTGCCGTGCATGTGGGCTCCAAGATCATCGAGACCAAGGACGCCAACTACCTGTGGGGGGCCAACGCCCTGACCACGGGCCGGGTGATCCGCAGGGCCTTTCCCGGCTCTTCGGGCCACCGCAGCATCTTGCGCATCGGCCCCGCCGGGGAAACGTTATCCGCCTACGCCTGCATCAACGTGGACACCTTCCGCCATTTCGGACGGCTGGGCGCGGGGTCGGTCATGGGCGTGAAACATGTCAAGGCCCTGGTGATCTCCGGAGACGGCGACCAGGAGCTGCCGGGCGCCGATTCCAAGGCCTATGCCAAGCTGTTCAAAAAAGTCCACAACGACATGACCGCAACGGAAATGATGAGCAAGTACCACGACCTGGGAACCCCTGGAAACGTAGCCCCGCTCAACGCGCTCAAGTCCCTGCCCATTCGCAATCTGACCCAGACCACGGACCCCGAGGTGGACGGCATTTCCGGCGAAACCTTTGCCAAGGATCTGCTGATTCGCAACACGGCCTGTGCCGGTTGCCCGGTGGGCTGCATTCACGTGGGCATGCTCCGGGAGCAGTTCCAGGACGAACACCGCTTCCAGATACGCCAGGTGGCCTACGACTACGAACTGATCTTCGCCCTGGGCTCGATGCTCGGGGTGATGAACGCGTCCGACTGTCTGTCCCTGATGGACGAGGTGGAAAAGGAAGGGCTGGATGCCATGAGCGCCGGAGTGGCCCTGGCCTGGGCCACCGAGGCTTACCAGAAGGGGCTTTTGAGCAAGGAACAGGTGGAGGAAGAGTTGGCCTTCGGCAACACCGCGGCCTACAAGGAAGCCATCTGGTGCCTGGGCCACGCCAAGAACGAATTCTACGCGGACCTGGCCAAGGGCGTGGCCCACGCCGCGGCCAAGTACGGCGGCGAGGACTTTGCCTGCGTTCTGGGCCAGGAAATGGCCGGGTACGCCACCGGCGAAACCTTCTTCGCCTCCCAGTCCCTGTCCTTCCGCCACTCCCACCTGGATACCGGCGCCTATGGCTACGACCAGAAAAAGCACGACAAGGATCCTGAAAAAGCCACCCGCTACTTCGTGGAGGACGAACGGGAACGCGTTCTGCTGACGTCCATGGTCTCCTGTCTCTTTGCCCGGGGCGTCTTCAAAAAGTCGCTCCTGGCCGAATGCCTGAAGGTCGTTGGCCTGCCCGAACTGGCCGAGAATATGGACAAGGCCGCCGAGGAAATGCAGCGCCTGCGCTGGCGAATGCGTCTGGCCACTGGCTACGAACCGGAAAAGACCTCCATCCCGAAACGCTTCCTGGAAGTGGAAACCTGGGCCGGGAAGATGGACCACGAATACCTGAACGCCCTGCGTCAATCCTACATCAAGGCCATCCGGGAAATGGGCGCTCCGCTTCCGGCCAAGGATGAATCGGCGTAACCTTTCCACGCTTGGCCCGGATCAACCGGGTATTTGGCCGCAATCTCCGCGCCACGAAATAAAGAATCCCGGCCCCTTTTGGGGCCGGGATTCTTTATTTCGTGCTCTTATCCCAAGATTACTGCAATGATTCTCTTCCCGATACCGCCTATCACCCGCCGCTACTTCCCGGCCTCCAGCTTCTTCAAGTAGGAATCCCGGCATTCATAGCTGCAGAAGCAATGCACGGTCTCGCCTTCCTTGATCCGGATGTCGCTGCCCACGGGCACGTATGTGCCGCAGACCGGATCCTTGGTCATCACGCCGTTGGCGGCCAGGTTTTCGCTTTCCTTTTCCTTGACCTCTTTCTTTTTCTGAAAGTCGCCAGCCAAAAGTTTGTACAAGATGAAAGCCGCGGCAATAAAAATTAGAAATTTCAGCATGAAAACTCCTCAACCCGCCGTTTACCGACATCGCCGGTTCCGGCTTCTCTGGTAAATATGCCCGGAAAAAAGCGTAATCGATATCGTAGACCGTACGCGGAACAACGCCGATTTCCTCTTTCTCCAGCATGGCCACAAGGCGATTCCCGTCAATCAGTTCAAGGTGCTCATTCAATTCTTTCTCGTATGAAAGGAGGCAATAATCACGTAATCTGAATTCAATAAAAGGTCGATCCTGAAAGCTCAAACGTGTTCCGCGAAGCAAGCCCTTCCCTACTGAAAAATATCCCGACCCTGAACCTGAAAGGACAAGCGGGCAAGTGCTTTGGAAAGGCTTGTTCCGTCGGGGAAGACGAGGTCCGGGGCGATGTCTTGCAAGGGAACGAGGACGAACGCCCTTTCGTGGAGGCGCGGGTGCGGCAGGGTAAGCTCCGGAGAGTCATGTTGTCGTGAGCCGAAAAGAAGCAGGTCCAGATCGATGATTCGCGGGCCTTTGTCTTGCTCGCGGACCCGTCCCATGCGGTCTTCGATCTCCAGGAGCGTTCGCAACAGTTCACGGGCCGTCCATATCGGCCCGCAGTCCAGAGCGACGACCTGATTGGCGAACCAGGGCTGATTCCGGACGTCCTGGGGTTCCGTGAAATAAACCGGGGAACATGGCCCGAGCCGGGCTTCATGCAGGTCGTTGAGGTTTTCGCGAGCCTGCCCCAGGTTGCCTTCCAGATCTCCAAGATTCGAGCCCAGGCTGATGAACGCCCGCGTGATTCCGGGTTGCGTCATGGCCGCACGTGGAAACTGATTTCGATCAATTCAAAAAAGAAAGGGGGGAACGTCACGTTCCCCCCTCCCCTGCCATTATTACAGCTTGGCGATCCGAGCCAAGGCTTCCCGCAGACGGTCCTCGCCCACGGTCAAGGCGATGCGGAAATAGCCCTCTCCGGGTGCGCCGAATCCGTTGCCCGGGGTGACCACCACTCCGGTTTTCTGGAGCACCTCGGCCACGAAGCCGGTGGAGTCCCGGCCCTGGGGGACTTTGGTCCAGACATAGAAGGTGGCCTCCGGGGAGCGGCATTCCAGGCCGATCTTGGCCAGTTCCGCCACCACCACGTCCCGTCGGCCCTTGTAGATGTCCCGCATCTTCTGGGCAAAGGCCTCGCCGTGGTCCAAGGCCGTGATCCCGGCTTCCTGGACCGCCTGGAAGATGCCGGAGTCGATGTTGCTCTTGATCTTGCCCAGGCCCTGGACCAACTCCTGATTGCCCACGGCCATGCCCACGCGCCAGCCGGTCATGTTGTAGGTCTTGGACAGGGAATGGAATTCGATGGCCACGTCCATGGCCCCGGGAATTTCCAGGATGCTGAGCGGTTTGTTGGCCGGATTGTAGTACATTTCCGAGTATGCGGCGTCATGAACCAGGATGGTTCCGAACTCACGGGCCTTGGCGATCAGCTTTTCGTAAAAGCTTCGCGGAGCCATGGCCGAGGTGGGGTTGTTGGGGTAGTTCAGGAAAAACATCTTGGCCCGTTTCCAGACGTCTTCGGGGATGGCGTCCAGGTCCGGCAAAAAGTCCGTGGATTCGGTCAGCGGCACGAAATGGGTCTCCCCTCCGGCGAACATGGTCGCGATGGGATAAACCGGATAATTGGGCGTCGAGGTCATGACCAGGTCGCCGGGGTCCACGAAAGCCAAGGGAAAATGAGCCAAACCCTCCTTGGAGCCGATCAGGCTGAGCACCTGGGAGGTGGGGTCCAGGGTCACGCCGAAGCGGGATTTGTACCATCTGGCCACGCATTCCCGAAAGGAGTTCAACCCGGAGTAGGACGGATAGCGGTGATGCTCACTCTTGGCCACGGCCTTGTTCATGGACTGGATGATGAAGTCCGGAGTCGGCAGATCCGGATCCCCCACTCCCAGGTCGATGATGTCCACGCCCTTGGCCTTGACTTCATTCTTGACCCGGTCGATTTCGGCGAACAGATACGGCGGCAACTGCGCCAGACGGCGCGCCGGCTTGAAATTCGGCATGCTTGGGAACTCCTTGAGTATTGAAGGTTCTCGGTTGACGGCTCGTCGGTTCATGAAGAAAAAGTCCTCCACTCCCCTCCAGGCACCTGCGGAAGCAGGCTTGTCACCAGAATAAAGTCTAGTAAAGAGTGGCTCCTGAAGTCAAATCGCAACCAAATCGCAACTCCCGGGCCGCCGCCCGGCCAACTCCCCCTCTCCATCGCGACCGACGTCCTTTCGCGCGACCGTTCAAGGAAACGCCCGCATGCGCACTGAAAATAATGTTTTGCCAAGTTGAGGTTGAGTACGCTAAACATAAGCCTGGGGTGACCTGTCTCAAGTGTCGGCGGTCTTCGACGACCTCCGTGTTGAGGGACGCGGGCATTACATTCCCTGCAAACTAAAGAGACGCCCAGGAGGTATTCCACCATGAACCAACCATTGATTCGGCGTACCGCGCGCCTTTGGCTTCGCGCCCTCACCGTGCTCGCGGGCGTCGTCGCGGCGATCTTTTTGACTGATCCATCGCAGGCCCGGTCTTTTCAGGACATCCTGGACAGCGGCGAACTACGGGTTTGTTTCGCGCCGATCCATCCATCCGTGGTCCGGGCCGACCCCGAGGGGTGCCGGGAGGACTGCCGGTTTTCCGGCCCGGCTTTCGAGGCTGCGCGGGCATTCACGGCCTTTCTTGGCGACTCGGTGACCATGCGCGCCCTGCGCATCGATTGGGACGAGCAGTTTTTCAACGACCAGGGACACACCGACCGGGACGCGGAGTACGTGCCGGCCTTGCTGGATTCCGGGCACTGCGACCTGTATCCCAACAACCTGACCAAGAATGACTGGCGGCTCCGAAAAATGGACATCGTGACCATGTTCACCAACCGGATGATGGTGCTGGTGAATGCCGAGAGTCAAAGCACGATCCGTGGTCCGTCCGAACTGGGCGGGAAGGTCGCGGTGGTGGAAAAAGACACTTCCTATCACACCTGGCTTCAGGACCAAAATCGAACGACCTTCGCGGACGAACCAGTGGACATCCGCCTTCAGCCCACTGCCGACGGTCTGAAGAATTTGGCGCGGGGGCTGGCCGACTTCACGGTGATCGACGCGGACGCGGCCTTCTGGATCATTCGTCATCAGTTTCCCGATCTGGTCATGGCCTTTCCCGTGGGGTCCATGGAAGAAGTGGGCTGGGGAATTCGCAAGGATAATCCGGAATTGCGCCAAGCCTTGCAGGACTTTTTCGACCAGCAACGCACCGGACGCGATTCAGCCCTGAACGCGACATGGATCCGCCATTTCGGAATGAATCTGAACCAATTCATCAGTCTGCTCGGCTCGATGCAGGAATAACCTCAGGAGAGATCGCCATGCCCACTCAGTCCATGTCCGCCCCCCGCAAGCTCACCTGGAAAGGCCTTGCCCTCGCTCTGCTTTTCCTTCTGCTCTGCCCGCTCCTTTCCGTTTCCTCGGCTCAGGCCCGCGGGCTGGAGGAAATCCGGGAGTCAGGAGAACTGCGGGCCTGCGTCGTGCCGGTGACTCCGGCATACGTCACTTTCGCCGATCCCGCATGCCGAAAAAACTGCGAAGTCGCCGGGCCTGTCCCCCGCGTTGTGGAAGCCGTGGCCGCGGCCTTGGGGCCGGACGTGCGCCCGGTTTTTCATCGCCTGGAATGGGACGAGCAGTTTCACAACGCCGAAGGCCGGACCGTTTTGGAAGCCGAATACACTCCGCACCACCTGGAAACCGGGCGTTGCGACGTCTACCCCACCCACCTGACCAAGAATGAATGGCGGCTGAAAAAAATGGATTTCGCCATTCTGTTCCTGAATCGGATCATGGTCATCATTGATCAGGACCGGCTGCCCGAGTTCACGTCCATGGACGATCTGGCCGGAAAAACAGCCGGGGTGGCATTGAACTCCAGTCTGCACACCTGGGTCCTGGAGCAAAATCAGGATGCCTTCCGGGACAATCCCATCCAGGTGCTTTTGATCGACTCCGGCGCTGAACTGGATTCCGTGCAGTCAGGACTCGCGGACTTCACGCTGCTGGACGCCGAGGTTTCCCTGTGGGAATCCGTGAACCGCTTCCAGGGCCTGAGCGTGGCCTTTCCCGTGGGCCCGATGGATGAAATCGGCTGGGCCTTCAGCCGCCAAGATGAGGATTTGCGGGACGCGGTGCAGGCCTTTTTCACCGAACAGGTCCGAACCGAAACCTCGACCTTGAACACCATCTGGAAAGAGGAGTACGGGCTGACCCTGAGCCAGTTCCGGGCTCTGATCCAGGCGACCCAGTAGGATATCCGACTTCATATGCTCAAGACCGTCGCGGCGTTGTCCGCTTCTTCCATCAAAACCCGCCTGCTGCTCATGACCGCCGGAATCGTGCTGCTGGTGGTCCTGGTGCTTTCCCTGGTCACCGCCTACCGGGCCGTGGGTCTCCTGGAAGGGGAATCCCGTCGGGAACTGCGTCATTCCCTGGCCCTGACCTCGGACATCTTCAAGGAGTTCATCAACGTCCGCCAGGCCAATCTTTACGTCTGGCGGGGCAACCCGCTGGTGGAGTTCGTGGGTGCCGATCCGCGGCTCGGCTCGGTGTTCGTACCCAGCCTACGCGACTTTTTCGCCCAGATCAGGACCCAGGAGCCCTGGATCGAGAACATTCTGATCACCAAGGACGGCAAGGCGCTGTACGAGGACACGCCCTACCTGCGCTGGCTGGATCGACCGGAGCGCGACCGTCTGATGGACCTTCTGAACGAGACCGACGTGGAAACGCCCCTGCTCCTGGCTCTGCCCCGCGCTCCGAGCATGCTCGTCCAGCGCCACGTGCTGGTTTTCAAGCAGGCCATCCTCAACCAGGGCGTACCCTTGGACGACACGCACCTGGTGACCATGATCAACCTGGAAACAGCCGGACAGACCCTGTTCGGCGCGACCAGGATCGGCAACCAGGGCTTCGTGAGCCTGGCCTACCAGCCGCATCAAGGTCCTTTTTTCACCCCGGACCAAGTCGTGGAGGAAGACGAGCCGTCACCAGCACGGGGCGAGTTCAACACCTTGGCCCAACAGTGGAACCGCCCCGAAGACATTCCTTCCCGGACCTCCACGCTGCTCCTGGACCATCTTCAGATGAACGACCTGCCCATCTGGCTGATCGGCGTGGCCGCGGTGGCCGACATCAACCGTCCGGTACGCGAACTCCTGCTGTACATGGCGGCCGTGGGGGCCCTGACGCTGCTTTTAGGCATTGCCGCGGCGGCCTTTTTCTCCGGGCGCATCGCCGGACCGATCCGGGAACTGACCGACAAGGTCCAAAGCTTCACCCTGACGTGGCGAGAGAGCAAGGCCACCGAGGGAGAACCTCTGTTGCCCTCGGATGTGCATGTTCATTTCGCTCCGGAAGACCAAACCCGTCCGCCCTCCTCCCGTGACGAACTGGCCGTGCTGGCCAGCTCCTTCCACTTGATGGCCCGGGAAATTCACGAGCTGTTTTCCAAGACCCAGCAATACGCCCAGGAGTTGGAACAGCACAGCCTGCACCTGGAACGCCTGGTGGACGAACGAACAGCGGAATTGGCCGAGGCCAACGTCAATCTGCTGGAAGCCAAAGAGACCGCGGAAGCCGCCACCCAGGCCAAGAGCTTCTTTTTGGCCAACATGAGCCATGAAGTCCGCACACCCATGAACATCGTCATCGGCCTCAGCCACCTGGCTTTGAAGACCGACCTCACCGAACAGCAGCGGGACTATCTGACCAAAATCCGCGGCGCGTCCCAGAATCTGCTGGGCATCATCAACGACATCCTGGACTTCTCCAAGATCGAGGCCGGACGGCTGGACTTCGAACAGATCCCCTTTGACCTGGACGCGGTGATGAGCAACCTGTCCACCCTGTTCTCGGAAAAGGCCGCGGCCAAGGGCGTGGAATTCCTGCTGGCCTATACTCCGGACATCCCGAACTATCTCATCGGCGATCCCTTGCGTTTGGGCCAGGTGCTGACCAACCTCACGGGCAATGCCCTGAAATTCACTGAACACGGAGAAGTGAAAGTCGGCGTGAGTTTGCGGGAGGAGTCGGACGACCACGTGACGCTGCGTTTCACCGTCCGGGATACGGGCATCGGGATGACCAGGGAGCAGATCGATAAACTGTTCACCGCCTTCAGCCAAGCCGACGCTTCCACCACGCGGCGCTTCGGCGGCACCGGACTGGGGCTGACCATTTCCCTCCGCCTGGTGGAGATGATGCATGGACGGATCGAGGTTCGCTCCACCCCGGACCTGGGCAGCGAGTTTTCCTTTGTCGCCCGGTTCGGCAAACAAAAGGAACGCCCGACCCATTGCCTGACCAAGGTGGATTTCGGCCATCGCCGGGTCCTGGTGGTGGACGACAGCCTCAGTGCCCGGGAAATCCTGCGAGACATGCTGGTCAGCTTCAACCTGCATGTGGATACGGCGGCTTCGGCCGAGGAAGGCCTGCGCCTCGTCCAACAGGCCGCCGCCCACGGCCGTGCCTATGATTTGGTGCTCATGGACTGGCAGATGCCGGGCATGGACGGCATCGAGGCCATCCGCCGAATTCGCTCCGAACCGCAAAGCAAGACCCTGCCCCTGATGGTCATGGTCACCGGCTACGGCCGCGAAGAGGTCATGAGCCGGGTCAGCGACCGGGAACTGGACGGGCTGCTGCTCAAGCCGGTCAATCCGTCCATGCTCTTCGACGCCCTGACCAGCTTCTTCGCCGATCCGTCCTGCACATCGACCGTCCGGACGCAGGACCGCGTCGAGCCCGCTCCGCCCCCGCCGGATATATTGCACGGCCACGTCCTGGTCGCCGAAGACAATCCCATCAACCAGCAGGTGGCCAGGGAGCTGCTGGAAGGCTTCGGCCTGACCGTGCGCCTGGCCGACAACGGACGAAAAGCCGTGGAACTGGTCGCCGCTGAACGCTTCGACCTAGTGCTGATGGACATTCAGATGCCGGAGATGGACGGGTATGAGGCGACGCGGCGCATTCGCGCGGCGGAGGTTCACGGTTCACGCCTTCCCATCATCGCCATGACCGCCCACGCCATGACCGGCGTTCGGGAGAAGTCTTTAGAGGCCGGAATGGACGACCATGTGTCCAAGCCCATCGACCCGGATCTGTTGCGGCGCACCCTGGCTCGATGGCTGCCCACGAACGATGGAGAGCGAAAAACGGATGAACCCGCGACAACGCCAACCGCTCCAGCAAGCGCGGTTCCTTCGTCGGCCGCCTTGCCGTCACCCTCCGCATCTGCTCTCTTACCCAAACAGTTGCCCGGCTTTGACCTTGCCCAAGGCCTGGCCAGGCTGCGCGGGAATGAAAAGCTGTATCTGAAATTGTTGCTGGACTTCCATGGCAGTTACGCGGAAAGGCTGGACAAAATCGACCAGGCCGCCCAGGCCGGAGAACGCGAACAGGCTGCCCGCACCGTTCATGCCGTCAAGGGCGTGGCCGGCAACCTGGCGGCCAATGAGCTTTTTGAAGCGGCCCAGGTCTTGGAGCATGCGCTCAAGGCCGGTCCAGACACCGATCCGGACGGCCAGGCCGCTGCCTTTGCCGAGTTTTCCGCTGCGTTCCATACCGTGATGACCAGCCTGACCGCCCTGGCCACATCAAATTCTGTCTCGCCGGATGCATCACCGGAAGATTCGATTCCGATCCCGGAAACCGTTTCCTCACCCGCCGAAACGGCGCGGGTAGAGAGCCCGGCGGCGCATCCGGACGTTGATGTGGCTGCCCTCCATTCCCTGATCAATGATCTGGGCGAACTTCTGGAAGACGGCAACCCCCGGGCCGAGGAACTGGCCGAGGGGTTGCTAAACCGACTTGATGGGCGATATTCGGACCTGACCGGTCGATTGCCGCAAGAAATCCAGGACTTTCAATTCGAGAAAGCCGCGGAGACCATCGCGGAACTGACAAGGCGGCTTGGACCGTTGGAGACAAGATGACTGAACGAAAATCCCGCATCCTGATCGTGGACGACGAGCGACCGAACGTCCAGGTTCTCAACGCCATCCTCCAGGACGATTACGAAATCAGCGTGGCCCTGAACGGCGAACAGGCCCTGAAACGGGCCTTTGGCGAGAAAAAGCCGGACCTGGTACTGCTGGACATCCAGATGCCGGACCTGGACGGATTCGAGGTCTGCCGGAGGTTGCAGGAACATCCGGAAACCAGGGACATTCCGGTGATCTTCATCACGGCCAAATCTAATGAGAAAGACGAGGAAAAAGGCTTGGCCGCGGGCGCGGTGGACTACATTACCAAGCCCTTCGGCCCGGCCGTGGTTCTGGCCCGGATTCGGGTCCATCTCGAACTGAAGCGCAAGCGGGACATTCTCCGAAATCTCTCCAACAAGGACGGCCTGACCTGCATCGCCAACCGCCGCCGGTTCGAGGAATTCCTGGAATTCGAGTGGCAACGCGCCGTCCGAAGCGGCGAACCGTTGTCGCTGGTCATGGCGGACATCGATCATTTCAAATTGTACAACGATCATTACGGCCATGCCGCGGGGGATGAATGCCTGCGGGAAGTGGCCAGAAGCCTGAGCGGCATCGTTTCCAGACAAACCGACCTGGTGGCCCGGTACGGAGGAGAGGAATTCATCTGCCTGCTCACCGGTACGAACCAGGACGGGGCCAGGGAGGTGGCCCGAAAAATGCGCGAGGCCGTCGAAGCCCTGGGCATCCCCCACGCCTTCAGCCCCGTGGCGCCGACCATCACCTTGAGCCTTGGCGTGGCCTCCATGGTTCCTCAACGGGACGGCAAGACGGCTCATGATCTCTTCCTGGCCGCGGACAAGGCCCTATACCAAGCCAAAAGCACGGGCAGGAACAAGGTCGCCGTGCTGGACGGACTGGATGAGATCAGCAAGCCGTTCACCGCTCCGCGACCGGTCCGGGAGCAGCAAAGCATTCTGCTCGTCGACGACGAGCAGATCAACCTGAACGTGCTCAAGGCCATCTTCCAGGACACCTACCAGACCATCAGCGCCACCTCCGGAAGCCAAGCCCTGGAACTGGCCCGGGCCGAGCCCGCGCCGGACATCATTCTTTTGGACATCCAGATGCCGGACATGGACGGCTACGAAGTCTGCGAGGCTCTGAAGGACGACCCGCGGACCAGGGACATCCCGATCCTGTTCATCACCGTCATGTCCACGGAAACGGACGAAGCCAAGGGGCTGCGGCTGGGCGCGGTGGACTACATCCCCAAGCCCTTTGACCCATCCGTGGTCCACGCCCGGGTGAGCACCCACCTGACCCTGCGCCGCACCCTGACCGACCTGGCCCGGCGCAACACGATCCTCGAAGACGCCCTGAACATGCGCGACAGCGTGGAACGCATCGTGCGCAACGACCTCAAACGCCCGCTGATGGATATTCTGAACAAATCGGATCGCCTGCTCGCGACCCGGGATCTTCCGGCTTCGCTGCAAGAAACCGTACGCGACATTGAACGATCCGGTTTCGAACTTCTGGAAATGATCGCCGCGTCCATCGACCTGTGGAAACTGGAACGGGGCGTCTATCAGGTCGACCCCCATCCGGTGAACCTGACCCGCATCGTTCAAAACGTGCTCAGAGCCCTGTCGCCCCTGGGAGCGATGAAGAACAAGGCCGTCCAGCTCATCACCGAAGACGCCCCCGCCTCGATTATGATCCGCAGCGAGGAGTTGCTCTGCTATTCCATGCTCCTGCACCTGATCAAAAACGCCCTGGAAGCCGACCCTCCGGGCCGGCCGGTAACCGTGACCCTGGAGCACCCTCCGCGGCAAGACACGGACCAGGAAGGCCGATCCCGAATCCGGGTCCGCATCGCCAACAGCGGCGTCGTCCCCATGGAAATCCGCACCCGGTTCATGGAAAAAGGCGCCACCTGGGGCAAGCCCGACGGCGAGGGCCTCGGCGCCTACTCCGCCCGCCTCATCGCCGAAACCCTCGGCGCGACCCTCCAGGTCCACATCGACGACGAAAACCAGCGTACCGAAATCATGCTGGGATTTTCGGAGGAATAGGGGCGGGCGCGTTGGCCTGCCCCGACCTCAGGGCGTCCTCTCCAGACACTGCGCGACATGCACCGTCGAAGGCGACCATATGGATGGACTTGTTAAATGGCACATTGCACAGAGTTTGCATGTACTTTTTGTAGGCACTTTCGCTGTAATTTCGTGAATGATAGTTCATGAAGCCATGATGATAATTTGACCTGTGAATTTGCACATTATCTTTTTGTATAAGTTTGGAGATTAACGCCGCAACTGAGAAATGTTTTTCAGTTTTTGGAAATACGAGATTAATTGGAAATAGAGGGTCTTTTTCTGTGTAATGCCGAATTTGTGAACCATAAAACAAGACGGCACCGATGATATTATTCATATCTGGATTCCCGGATAACTTCCAGATAGCTGATGCTCCTACGCTAAAACCCAACAGACTCACATGGCAATTTGAGGCTTTGACTGCGTCTGATATTTTGTCAGTGTATTCATGAAGCCCGACTCTTTTCGTAAAATATGAATAAGCAGCATCTTCATTCTCGAATTCCATAATTTCGGAGTTGTAGGGATCAATTATCTCAATGTTACCTGAAAGTTCTGAAGCAAGCTGCTCCAGTGCCTTTGTTCTTCCGAAGATATCCGAAACTATGAATCGTTGCATGTGTGTCATTTAACGCCGCTCAGCACGCGCGGCTTTGTAATGGAGGCGAAGCCGCAATGAAAAAGCCGTCGCCGCGGCTGGCCTTGTTACAAAGCAAGCGCACCCGTCTACCTACGCTGCTCTGGCGAAAACTGATGTTCGATGACCTCATAATGCTGTACTGAAAGGTCAGGCTCAAGCTCGTAAACCTCGTCTTCTGGGTACAACCGTGCCTGCGAAATATCGTTGCCAGCGAACGCTTTGATTGATTCCAGATTGTCCCAATAGGTGATGAGCGTGAGTTCAACTTTGTCTGTCAGACAGGAGTTTAACAGATTGAACGTCATTTTTTTTGAAAACGCAAGTGATTTCGGTGTGTTAAGTCGCCAATTCCTGTAAGACCCCACTGCTCACTCCGTAGCCCATGGCCTTCAGTATCTGGGCCTGGGCGTCGCTTGGTTCCTCAAGCTTGCGGGTCGCTTTTCGTGCCCCGGCATTCCAACAAAGACATGAATGGAGTGTGCGCATCTGCTGCATTGT
>NZ_PZKN01000019.1 GCF_003046795.1 Desulfonatronum sp. SC1
AACCCACACGCCCCCTCCTCCCCCCTCGCGGCGACTACCGCACTCTGCTCTCCTTCCAGAAAGCCGAAGTCGTCTATGACATCACGTTTCGGTTCTGCAAAAAGCACCTCCAGCGAGGCGACCGCACAGTAGACCAGATGATCCAGGCGGCGCGGTCCGGGAAGAAGAACCTTCTGGAGGGCAGCAAGTGCGGGCTGACGTCCAAGGAGATGGAGATCAAGCTGACCAACGTGGCCCGGGGCAGTCTGGAGGAGCTGCTGGACGACTACCTGGATTATCTCCGAGCCCGGGATCACCCGATCTGGGACAAGGATTCCCGGGAGGCGACCTTTGTGCGCGATCTGGGCCGGGCAAACCCGCAAACCTTTGACCTGTTCCGCGAGTTCGTCGAGACCCGCCCGCCGGAAATCGTGGCCAATATCGCCGTCTGCCTGATTCACCAGACCAACTACCTGATCGACCGCCAGCTCCTGCGCCTGGAAAAAGACTTCATTGAGCAAGGCGGCCTCCGCGAACGGATGACCCACGCGCGGCTCCAGTACAGGAATAAGCGAAAAAGGTAGCTTCGAAGAGCGCCTCGGGAACCTACCCCGACCCGGCCATCAACAGCCCAATCCGCTTCATCCGCTCCTGATCGTCCACCGGGAAGTCGTCCATGATCTTGCCTCGGAAGATCACGGCGATCCGGTCGGCCAGGGTTACAGCTTCGCGAAGGTCACCGGTGACCAGGAGGATTCCGGCGTGTTCGCGGGCCTGGAGCAGTTGTTGCCAGACCTCTTCAGTGGAGGAGATGTCCAGCCCTTGGGTGGGTTGCTCGGCCACGATCAGCCGGGAAGCGCGGAAGAATTCCCGGGCCAGGACCAGCTTTTGGAGATTGCCGCCGGACAGCCGGCCGGCGAGCATGTCCGGAAGGCCCGGCTGGACGTTGAATTCCGCGACCTTCTCGGCAACGGTTTCCCGGGCCAACTTGCGGCGCAGCCAGGGGCCCCGGCAAAAGCCCTGGCGGGTGGTCAGCAAAAAGTTGTCCGTAAGCGTCATTTCCCGGCACACGGCCACTCCCAGGCGATCCTCGGGAATGTAGCTCAGTGACTCCTTCCAGGCAGGGTTGGCGAAAAAGGACTTCCAGTCCGCGCCCAGAATCTCCACTCTCCCGGCTCCCGGCGGCCGCAGTCCGGCCACGGTTTCCACCAGTTCCTTCTGGCCGTTGCCAGCCACCCCCACCAGGGCCATGATCTCGCCTTGGCGGACCACCAGGCTGACGTCGTCTAGACGCGGGCCGGTGAGGTGTTCCACCTGCAAGACGGGCTCTCCGGGCGTGCAGCATGCTTTTTTGATATCCAGGGACACCGTGCGCCCGATCATCAGATTGGCCAACTCTTCCTTGGACTGGATTTCCTCAGCGTCCCAGCACCCCACCAGCTCGCCGCGGCGCAGCACGGCCACCTCGTCGGCCACGGCGATGACCTCATCCAGCTTGTGGCTGATGAAGATGATCGACTTGCCCTGCTTGGCCATGTTCCCCAGGGCTTTGAACAGATGCGCGATCTCCACCGGGGTCAGCACCGCGGTGGGTTCGTCGAAGATCAGTACCTGGCTTTGCCGGTAGAGCAGCTTGAGGATCTCCACCAGTTGCCGCTCGCCCATGGACAGCTCCCAGATCCCGGCCCCCGGGTCGATGGGCAGATTGAAACGCCGAGCCAGTTCGCCCACTTCACGCTCCATGGCCTTGGGGGAGATCCAGAACCGCCTCTCCTGGCCCAGGAGCACGTTCTCGGCCACGGTCATCCGGTTCACCAGCATAAAATTCTGGTAGACCATGCCGATGCCCGCGGCGATGGAATCCTTGGGCGAATCGAAGCGTACCTCTTCGCCGCGCAGGAAGATGCGTCCGGCGTCCGGCTTGAGCCGTCCGGCCAGCATGCTCATCAGGGTGCTCTTCCCGGCCCCGTTTTCACCCAACAGGGCCAGAATCCGTCCGGGCCGGATCTCGAAACTGATGTCGTGGTTGGCCCGCACCGGGCCGAAGGACTTGGAAAGCCCTTCCAGGCGGATCAAGGGAATCTCGAGCGGGAAATTCACCGCCGGGTCGGAAGGAGGGTCAAGCGTGACCTCGGAAAGTGCGCCAAGGGATGAATCAACCTGGGTCATGCGCTAATCCTAGGATGAATAAGTCCTTATCCAGCAGTTCGTTCAAAAACCCCAAGTGCAAGGAGCAAAAAAAAAAAATCAATGTCGAAGCGTATTTATTGATACGTGAGAGTTTGAATATTTTTGCAGCAACGCGGCAATTGGGAGTTATTCAACGGACTGCTACTCTTCGGGTTCCATGTTCACGGCCAAGGCCGCCGGTGCCTCACCGCCGCGACCGATCATGGTCGAGGCGATCAACACCAGGATGGTCAGGACATAGGGGAGCATCATCAGAATCGAGGAGGGGATGTCCGTGCCCATGGCCTGCAAGCGGAGCTGAAAGGCCATCACCCCGCCGAAGAGATAGGCCCCGAACACGGCCCGGCCCGGCCGCCAGAAGGAAAAGATGACCAGGGCCACGGCGATCCACCCCCGGCCCGCGGTCAGGCCGTTGGTCCAGAGATGGATGTAGGCCAGGGAAAGGTACGCGCCGCCCAGGCCCACCAGGAATCCGCCCATGGTCACCCCCAGCCAGCGCAGGCCGACCACGTTCAGCCCGGCCGTGGCCGCGGCCACGGGGTTTTCGCCCACGGAACGCAGGTGCAGACCCAGTCGGGTATGCCGGAAAAATGCCCAGATCAGCACGGGCAGGCCGAAGGACAGGTAGACCAGCATGTCTTGCGAAAACAGGATCGGTCCCAGCACCGGGATGTCCGCCAGAACGGGCAGGGAAAACTTGGAGAAACCGACCCCCTGGGTCCCTACCAGCGGCGTTCCAAGATAATTGGCCAAGCCAACGCCGAAAATGGTCAGGGCCAACCCGGAAACCACCTGGTTGCCCTGAAAGCCCAGGCAGACCAACCCATGGACCGAGGCCAGCAACGCCGCGCAGAATCCGCCCATCAGAAAGCCCAGCCAAGGGCTGCCCGTGGCAAGACTGATCCAGAACGCGGACAGGGCGCCGATCATCATCATCCCTTCCACGCCCAGGTTCAGCACCCCGGACTTTTCCGTGATCATCTCCCCCAGGGTTGCGTAGAGGATCGGGGTCCCGGATTGCACGGCCGCGGCCAGCAACGGGATGAGCAGTTCAATGGGCATGGCTCCCTCCCTTGCCGATGGCCGCACCGAGCAGATTCAGCCGCAACCGGTAGTGATGAAAAAACTGCCCGGCCAGCACGGTGAGCAGCACCAGACCTTCCAGGATGTGGCCAAAGGCCGCCGGAACCCGCAGTTCCAGTTGCAAGACCTCCACGCCCACCCGCAGCCCGGCCAGCAAAAACGCGGCCAAAGCCATGGGCACGATCTTCAGCCGTGCCACCCAGGCCACCACAATGGCCGTGTAGCCATACCCCACCAGGATGCTGGGCTGAAGGCGATGGGCCACGGCCGAGGTTTCCACGAACCCGGCCCAACCGGCCATCATCCCGCAGATGCCCATGACCAGAAAAACCAAGAACCCATAAGGCATGAAGGCGTAGCGGGCCGCGCGCAGGCTCTCGCCGCTGGCCCGGATTTCATAGCCCAGCCGGGTCTTGTTCAGGAACAGCCAGGCCAGAACGCTGAGCACCACGCAGAGCACCAGGCCCCAGTGCAGCCGGGTCCCGCCGAGCATCCCAATCTGGGCCGCGGCCGGGTACTCCATGGTCATGGGAAAGTTTCGGCCCGCCGGGTCTTTCCAGGGCCCGTAGACCAGGTAGTTCAAAAAAAGAATCCCGATGTAGTTGAGCATCAGGGTGGAGATGATCTCGTTGACCCCCAGCCGGACCTTGGTCAGAGCTGGAATCAGGGCCCACAAGGCCCCGGCCGTCCCGGCGCAGAGCATCATCAGTGGCAGCAGCACCGGGGCGGGCAGGTGGGGAAAGGTCAGCACGGCCCAGGCCGCGCCGATGGCCCCCAGGGCAAACTGGCCCTCGGCCCCGATGTTCCAGATCTGCATCCGGAAGGTGAAGGAGACCCCCAGAGCGCACAGATAAATGGGGATGGCCTTGCGCAGGGAGTCTTCCAGGGACCAGGCGCTGCCGAAGCCACCCTCCCAAAGCAGGGCCATGGCCCGGAGCGGAGCCACGCCCTGCACGGCCAGGGCCGCGCAGGCCAGGGCCAGGGACAACGCCAGGGCCGCGAAAAAAACAAGGACCGAACCCCATCCCAGGGGCTCGGTCCTTTTAACAACGCGAATCAGACGCATGCCGACAACCAGTGCCTGTGGCGCTGCGGATGGCGATACATGAGGGTCAACCGCGTTGCCTTATCAGAAGTGAAAAAAGCCTTCTCCAAACAGTTCAACGGACTGCTATCGGGTGGACCCCACAACTCCGCGAACGAACCAGTCCATGGACAGCATTTCCTCGTCCGTGGCCTGAACGCCTTCGGCGATCCGAACCTCGCCCTGCTGGTCCAGCACCGGGCCGACAAACACATCCGTGGCGCCGGAGCGGATTTCTTCCTTCTTGGCCAGAACCTGATCCTGGACCTCCTGGGGCACCATGGGGCCGAAGGGCGCCAAGTCCACCAAGCCGCGATCCAGGCCCCACCAGATGGACTCACTGGTCCAGGTTCCGTCCTGGACCTGCTGGATCACGTGCTTGTAGATCTCGGCCCAGTTCCAGATCGGGGCGGTCAGGTGAGCCTTGGGCGCGAAGGCGCTCATGTCCGTGTTGTAGCCCACGGAGTAAACGCCCCGCTCCTCGGCCGCCACTTGAGGGCCGGGGGAATCCTGGTGCATGGCGATCACGTCCGCGCCCACATCCAGCAGACTGTTGGCCGCCTCTTTCTCCAGGGCCGGATCATACCAAGTGGAACTCCAGACCACGCGCACCTGGACGTCCGGATTCACGGCCTGAGCGCCAAGGGTGAAGGCGTTGATCCCGCGGATGACCTCAGGAATGGGGAACGCGGCCACGTAGCCCAGAATGTTGGACTCGGTCATGGCCCCGGCCACCATGCCGGCAAGATAACGCGGCTGATACATCCGCCCGAAGTAGGTGCCCACGTTCTCGGCCTGCTTGTATCCGGAACAGTGCATGAACACCACGTCCGGATGCTGGGCCGCGACCTTGAGCACGGAATCCATGAACCCGAAGCTGGTGGCGAAGATCAGGTTGTGCCCCCGTCGGGCCATCTGCGTCAGTACCCGCTCCGAATCCGGCCCCTCGGACACGGACTCCACGAAAGTCGTCTCCACCCCGTCCAGGGCATCGATGGCCTTCCGGCCGTCGTCATGGGCCTTGGACCAGCCCGCGTCGCCCACCGGCGAAACATAGATAAACCCAGCCTTGATCTCCTTGGCCGCCGCGACGCCGGACCCCATCAGCAGGGTCAGGGCCACCAACACCGCCGTCATAATCCCAAACACGCCTCGCTTCATACTCGCATCCTCCAGACTTCAGGTTAAGGTTTTATTAGGGTTATCATGATTTCAATGATCGCCCAACTGTCCGCATCCATTCGGATCATTTCCCCTTCTGATCCGCCAGGGGCTCCACGAACCGGGCTTCGGAATCCCAGGGGAAGAGTATCCAGGTATCCTGGCTGACCTCGGTGATGAAGGTGTCCACCATGGGCCGCCCGGCCGGCTTGGCGTAGACCGTGGCGAAATGGGCCTCGGGCAGCATCTCCCGGACGATCTTGGCCGTACGTCCGGTGTCCACCAGATCGTCGATGATCAGGGTCTTGGCCGTCACCTCCGGAGCCAACGGCTGGAAGCGCTTCAGCACGGAGCATTGGCCCTGATCCTGCCATGCGTAACTGGACACGCAGACCGTATCGATGACCCGGATCTCCAGTTCCCTGGCAATGACCGCCGCCGGCACCAGCCCGCCACGAGTGATGGCCACGATGCCTTGCCACGGTCCCAGATCCAGCAACCGCCAAGCCAGGGCCTTGGAGTCACGATGCAGTTGATCCCAGGAAATCGGATAGAGTTTGTTGTACCGGTCTTTCATGATGAAGGGGGGGTGAAGGTTCAGGTGTCCAAATGAAAATTTTCCGAAGCGCCGGGGATCATCCTTTCGGTCCGTTTCTCGGGTCATCCAGCCGTCTGATTTCACAATCATATTCCCGTCGAGCCTGGAATTCCCGATGCACGGAGGGACCGTCTTTTGCCCCGCCCATCTTATAGCGCATCCACTTCCACCGAATCCACATGACCAGACCGGCGGTGACCACGAAGGCGATAAACACCAGAAAAAAAACCGCACCAAGAAACACGCCCAGCACGGCCAAAGGGAGCAACAGAATCCAGCCCCACCAAGGGAAACGGGGCGAAAGAAAAAAGATGCGGCGATGATGCATGGATGGAGGAGGATTTGATATGTGAGAGTTTGAACGTTTTGCGCGACGCAGAAATTGGGAGTTCTCAACGGACTGCTAAAACTACAGCGAAAACTTCATGCTTTGATCAGCAATACTCCCTGAGAGTGGCCCACGGAACACACGGAAAAATCCTGGGAGCGAGGGCATCATGCCCTCGGCATTTTTACACGTTTCAGCAAAGTTTCGCTGTAGTGCTAAAGCTTGCTCCACTCGGGATCGACTGGGACTTCAAAGATGCTCCTGCAAGCGGTCAATTTCCGGCTGCCCCAATGCCAGGGGGTCAGTGAACTTAACGCCCCAACACAAACCATCCCTACGGACAATCCGTCCGCCGACGCCCTGAAGCGCGGAACGCTAAAATTCGGCTCCACGTCCACCCGGGGCGCGCTTCGTTGTTCCTAGTCCATGGCCTGTCAGTATCCGGCTAGCAGCCATTCACTCCCACATTTCCCCTGACGGCTTCTCGTAACCGGATCAGGGTCGAAAGGCAATGCCAATCCCGCGTGAAGCCTCGGTCAATCGGACTTGGTCGGCATTCAGTCCGTGCCCGCAAACGTACATTGACAGCCATTATGATCCCTGAACATCCCCGCGACCTTCCGTTCCAGCTCGCGCAAGGTCGAGGAGTCCGCGAGACGTTGGTCCAGGACGTGGATAAGGGCTTTGTCGACTTGAAGATCCACGGCGGCCGTGCCGGGAAGGAGGCTGACCACCCACACGAAGAGCACCCTGGCCGCTTCGGATTCCTTGGTGAAGACGTGGGTGATCAAGATGGGCGTCACGTTCACCTTAAGCCGCATGGAACGCGAGGCCACATCCAAGCCGCCCAGCAGAGACTGCCACAGAAAGAACGGCAGAAAACGGACCACGGCCAAGGGCCGCAGGGGCCAGGACCGGGGTGGCAACAAGCGAAAACTGACAAGTACGGCCATTCCGACGCCAAGCAGTCCAAGGACGGAGAAAAGAGAGCCGCCCTCGGTCAATATCCACCAGAGCAAGCTGAATCCCAATATCCGGGCCAGCACGCCGCCCGGGCCGGGAAAGCTCCACGACGACTCGGGACTCTGAGCCGATTCTGATGAATTACACCTGGACTCTTTTTTCGGTTCCGCCATGATCGCCCCCTACCGCCCACTCCAGCAAGTCAAGGCCAAAAAAAAAGCGCAGACAAAGCGTGCTTCAGCGCTTTGCCGTCGTCTTGAAAACCGAACCACGTTCACGCTTCCCCACTGCGATGACCACGACCACGAAGACAGCGTCACGAACTTCATAGACCAGGCGATATCCAGCACTTTTCAGCTTGATCTTGTATCGGTGAGCGCTTCCGGACGGACGGGAGGCGGGCACATGCGGGTTGTGGAGTCTTTCCTGGAGCTTAAGTTTGAATTGTTCTCGAAGATGTTCGTCCAGCTTTTGCCACTCCTTCAAGGCTTGCTCCTTGAACCGTAACGTATAATTCATCAAGGGCTACTTCCACTTCCGGCTGATCCTTGCGGTCATCGGCCAATGCGTTCAACTCCAGATCTTCCAGCCTGTCCGGGCCTCGTAGGCCCGCGACGGAACACAGCAAAAGGACGGTTTGTTCCGGTTCAAAATCGCCACGGCAAAGCCGTCGCCCGCCTCCACGCAAAGCCGTCGCCCGCCTCCACGGTCTTCATGGGATTTTTCTTGAGTTCGGATATGCTGGCCGTATTATCCGCGAGAACAAGATTTGTCGGCATGAGACGTCTCCTGTTTTATTTTTGTTCAAGACCTAAATATAAGACCTTGGAAAAAATCTCGTCAAGTTGGGGCCGGACTTATAACCATGCGGCCACAACAACCTAAGTGTTCAGGGGCAATAATCAACCCCTCCGTGCGACACGGTCGTATAAAAAAAGGCACTAAAATACGTCCCCTCGTGTCGTATACATCCGGACGCGTTTTGATATCATTCCTGTAAAAGTTTAATAGGAAAGCGCCGCGGCGAAGGCCCTGTCCGCTGAGGTGGAAGAGGCCCGTTGAGGTGCGAAAAAGTGGAAGAAAGGATAGTCTTCATCCGGATTTGCCTCTCGGGAATTCACGCAGATATCCCCAAGGGCAGGACTTGAGACGGAAGGACCAAATAACGGAGAAAGCCTTAAAAAATATCCACAAAAACCTGAATCCGTGGACAATTGCGCGTCCATGGCGAGTCTGAAGACCTGAAACAATGTCGAAGCACCCAAAAACTCCTCTTCAATCCAACGCCACGCATGCCGACGTGCCGACTATCTACAAACTTGGCAGTCGCTTGCGATATTTACGTTCAGTAAAAAACCTGACTCAGGCCGAAGTGGCGGAAAAAGCCGGGCTCAGCCTCCGGCAGATCAATCGCATCGAGTGCGGGGCAAGATCCCCTTCTTTCCCGGCCTTGGAGAATATCAGTCAGGCCCTGGAAACCAACCTGCTCAACCTGTTCCTCTTTGCCGACGATATCCTGGAAAACGACCCGTCAGGAGAACACCCGGGCTTCGCGGAGACTGGCGGCGCGTGGCCAGGCGACTACTGCACTCCCGTCTGGGTTGGGACATGGACCTTGGCGTCTTCGGACGGCAGGCGGACAAATTGGAGTTCGGCCGTTTATTCCATGCTGGGATATCAGCCGTATTCCGTCAAACCCACGGCAAAACGCTTCCTCAAACACGTCCGCCAGGAAGAACACTCCGCGGTGCAAGAGTTCCTCGACAAAGCCGGGCAAGGACAAAAGATCAGCCTGGTGCTTCAGGTGAAGACAAAATCATTGAGTGAACGGACCTTGTGCATCAGTGTGGATACCCAGCGGACGAAAGCCGACGCACCTGAGAATGTTTTGCTGATTCTTCAAGATATTACGGAATTTGGAGAACTTGCCAGGGCTCTTGTACACAACAAATGCGAATTGGAGGAGCATGTTCGCGAGAGGAACAGGGAACTGAGCCTTGCCGTTGAAAAGTACCAATTCGAAGCGTTGGAGAGAAGTAAAGCGCAAGCTCGACTGCGCATAAGCGACCTGATGGTCTGGCATTCCTCGAACGCCCAGATTTTCGTGGACAAGAACGGGATTATCGGCTCGGTAAACGCCGCTTATGAACGACTGGTCGGAGCATCCTCCCAACAGTTGCTGGGAAGAATTTATGCGGACTTTCTTGTCGAGCTGCTCAGCAAGAAGTTTTATGATCAAGAAGTGAGACCGCAGCTCGTCCGGGTTTCACGGTTGGGTGAAGCTGCGTTTTGGAAAGGTTGGGTGGAAGTCAAGCACCTGGGACGTCTTTTTCTGAGGATCAGCTACTCCCCTTGTTGGGAAGGCAAAGAGATTCTCGGTTTGGTCGTCACGATCCACGACTTGACGGCCCTCGTCACATCACAAAGAGAACGAGAGGAAAGTGAAACCAGATATCGCTCACTTTACGAAGACACTCCGGCCATGCTGCATTCCATCGACAAGGATGGAAAAATCATCAGCGTCAGCAATCCGTGGCTTGAAAAGCTCGGTTATACCCGGGATGAAGTTTTAGGACGCCGCTCCGTGGACTTTTTCACGGAGGAGTCCAAATGTCGGGCTCTGGAAGAGAACATCCCGATTTTTTTTGAAACCGGTTCCGCAAAAGACCTGCCGTACCAAATGGTAACCAAGGACGGGCGGATACTGGACGTGTTGATGTCCGGCGTATCCGAGTTTGGTAAGGACGGTGTTTTCGTCCGATCCATGGCCGTCACCGCGGACGTTACGGAACGTCGAAAGACTGAAAAAGCGCTTCGGGAGAGTGAACAACGCTTCCGTGCATTGGCCGAAAACCTGCCGGTGCTGCTCAATGCCGGTACGAAAGACGCACGGTTTACTTATTGGAACAAGACCTCTGAAATCATTACCGGCTACTCCAAGGAAGAGGTGATCGAGAATCCCAAGGCCTTTGCCCTGATGTATCCGGACCAGGTTTATGCTGCGCGAATTTTGTGCGAATGGGAGGAAGCAGGGAGCGAGTTTACCAACAAGGAGATTGCGCTGACCGCCAAGGACGGAACAACACGCCACATCGTTTGGTCCAATCTGCCCCCGGAACTGAGCTACACCGGGGACGATGTCTGGGCCGTCGGCGTGGATGTCACGCGGCGCAAGCTGTCCGAGGAGGCGCTGATGCAGCGGGAGCAGCTTCTGGAAGTCGCTGCGTGCGCCACCCTGAATCTCTTGCGCGACGTGGAGTTGGGGCCATGCGTCACCGATATTCTGGCCTGTTTGGGGCAAGTCACCAACACCGACCGGGTCTATGTATTCAGAGATCATGTGGATGAGGAAACCGGACTGCTCCTGACCAGCCAGACCTGGGAATGGGTCAACACGGGCATCGTGCCGCAAATCGACAATCCGGACTTGAAAAACGTACCGTACCTAGAGGCTTGTCCTCGTTGGCGGCAGGCAATGGAGGCTGGAAAATGCATCTCAGGACATGTCCGACATTTTCCGGATGAAGAACGAGGCCTTCTTGAGCCTCAAAACATTCAGAGCCTGCTCGTCGTCCCGATACATTCCGACGAACGGGTTTGGGGATTTCTGGGTTTTGATTCGGTGCGCACGGCACGCGATTGGACCTTCGCGGAAGAAAACGTCCTGCGCATCGTGGCCTCGGCCATCGGAGCGGCAATCGCGCGCAAGGCAAACGAAACATTCATCAAGCAGCAGGCCGAGACAACGAGTCGGGTCAAATCCGCCTTCCTGGCCAAGATGAGCCACGAAGTCCGCACTCCTTTGTCCGGCATTATGGGTCTGACGGACATGCTTTTGGACACGCCGCTCAGTCCGGAGCAGCGGGAGTATCTCGAACTTGTCCGGAATGCCAGAAGCAGGATGCTCACCCTGACCACCGACATCCTCGATCTCTCAAAAATCGAGGCCGGCAAGCTGGAACTGAAAGACGCGGCCTTCGAGCCGCGCCGGACAGTGGAGGACGTTGGTCATTTGTTGGCCGGCCAGGCCCACAAAAAGGGCCTGGACCTTGTCTGGGACGTCAATGCAAAAGTTCCGCGCCTGCTCGTGGGGGATGAGGGGTGTCTGCGACAGGTGTTGTTGAATCTTGCGGTCAATGCCCTGAAGTTCACCGACCAGGGCGTGGTCGTCGTCCATGCGGGCCTGGAAGAAGACCGGGCGAACAAAACTCTGCTGCGCTTCACGGTCAGGGACACGGGTCCCGGCATTCCTCCGGACCTGATCTCCGACCTGTTTTCCCCGTACAACCAGGTCGGCAAGACGTCTCGTCATGGGGGGACCGGGCTGGGCCTGGCCATTTGCAAGGAACTGGTGGAGTTGATGGGCGGTACTATCGGGGTGGAAAGCACCGAAGGTCGCGGTTCCATCTTCTGGTTCACGGCGTGGTTCAAGAAGGAGCCGGAACCAAAGACGGACTCCGCGTAGCCGGAGCGGCTGAGCAGAAAACGGATTTTCGGGGTTTCTGTCGCATCGATGCCGTGAACCCTTTGCAACAAAGGAGGAACGTATGATTGCCGGACTAAAAGCAAGTCCATTCGCAGCTCTCTTTCTCCTCCTGCTCCCCTTCGTTTCGCCGGCCTGGGCTGTCATCCCCCGGGCCGGCCCGTCCCCGCCGTCCGAGAATCCGCGGGTTCTGATCCTGATCGGCCCGCAGTACGGGCTGCCCATGCTGGAGGCCGTCATCCCCCCGTTGGTAGGCATGTTGACGGACGGCGGGTTCAGTCTGGACGACATCTTCGTGGAATTCCTGGATCTGCACCGCCATGGCGATCCGGAACACCGCTCCACGATCCTGGCCCTGCTCCGGCACAAGCTGACGGGCTCGCGCGGCGGCCTGATCATCGGCGTCAACCAGGGCGCCGTGGATTTCGTGACCCAAGAGGGCGCGGACCTTCTTCCCGACGCGCCCATGCTCATTCCCATCCTGGAAAAGCAGCCTGACTGGCGGAACGCCTCCCGCATGCTAATCACCCTGATCTCCCGTCAAGACGCCGAAGGCACGCTGCGCCACGCCCTGGATCTTTTTCCCGACACCAGGCGGGCAGTGCTGATCATGGGCAAGGATGATCACAAAGCACCTTTTGTGGAGCCGATATCCAAGGCACTGGCGGCGTTGCCGCGACAACTGGAAGTCGAGACCACGGCCCACCTTTCCTGGGATGAAATGCTGAAACTGGTTGCGAACCTCCCTCGAGACGCCATTGCATTTTATGGGTCCTACTTTGAGGACACCACCGGTCGCTCCTTCGTCCCGGCCGAGGTGGCGGGCAGGGTGGCGGAACAGGCCAACGTCCCGGTCTTTGCCTTCCGGGACATGCACATCGCCCAAGGACTGGTGGGCGGTTCCGTGGCCGTCACCTCCGATCTGGGCCGGCAGGCCGGGCGTATCGCCCTGGACTATCTGCAAGGCCGCCTCCGGTTGACCCATCCGGTGACGTCCTTCGACGTCCGCAACGTTCCCCTGTTCGACTGGCAGCAGCTCCAGCGCTGGGGCGCGGACAACCGGAAATTGCCGGAGAACACGATATTCCTGAACAGGCCGACCTCTTCTTGGGATGAGCACATGGACGCCGTATTTGTTGCGGTGGTCAGCTTTATCGTCCTGCTTCTGCTGACCACCGCGTTGATTGTCGTCAACCGCCGCCAAAAGACGGCCCTGACCCGGCTCAGGCAAGCCGAGGGGGATCTGCGCAAGAGCGAGGAACAGCATCGCCGACTGTTCGAAACCATGACCCAGGGCGTGATTTATCAGGCCGCGGACGGGGCCATTATCTCCGCCAACCCGGCCGCGGAGCGGATTCTGGGCCTGAGCTTGGACCAGATGCAAGGCAAAACGTCCATGGACCCGCGCTGGAAGATGATCAAGGCCGTCGGCAGCGAGGTGCCTGGAACCGAACACCCGGCCATGATCGCGCTGCGCACCGGGGAAACCGTGGGGCCGGTGGTCCGGGGCGTGTTTCATTCAGAAAAGAACGCCTATATCTGGTTGTCCATCACCGCCATCCCGCTGTTCCGAGCAGGAGAATCCAATCCTTTCGAAGCCTATGCCACATTCAACGATATTACGCGACAGAAAATGCTGAATGATCAACTGGAACAGCACGTCCGGGACATGGAGCAGCGTTATGGGGAGCTGGAATCATTCCGAAAGGCATCCGTGGGGCGCGAACTGGATATGATCGCGCTCAAGCGCCGGATCAACGAGCTGTCCCGGCAACTGGGCCGGGCCGAGCCCTATGACCTGGGCTTTGCGGACGCCCTTCCGAAGGATGAGCGATCATGACGCATGCACCCCGGGAACGACCAGAAATCACGCTGCGGATATTTCTTGCGAGGTTGATCTGGGTGTCCCTGTTGCCCCTGCTGCTGATGGGAGCATGGCTGGCCTGGGACAGCAAGCGTACGGCGTTGATGAAGCAGGAAAACAGCGCGAAGCGTCTGGCAAGCACGTTCATGACCACAATGGACGCGTACCTGGATGCCCGGAAGCGGGCCCTGAACCTGCTGGCCGCCACGCCCATGCTGGACGATCCGGCGCGGTGGCCGGAATTTTATGCCCTGGCGCAATCCTTTCAGCGCTTTTTCGACGGCCATGTCATCCTGGCCGAGGCGGACGAGCCCATGCGCATGCTTTTGAACACCCGGGCTCCCCTGGGGGCGCAACTGCCGATGCTGCCCGGGGCGGACCGACAATCCACCGTTTCCATGGCCATTGCCCACGGCAGGCCCGCGGTGGGCGACATTGGTTTCTGCCCGGTGGACGGAGAGCCGTTGAACTGCATTGCCGCTCCAGTGGTGCGAAACGGGAAAATCGTCTTCGTGCTGCTGAGCACCTTTGCAACGAGCCTGCTCCAGGAGCAGGCGGACCAGTTTGAACTGCCCCCGGATTGGGCCATGTACCTGCGGGACGGCTCCGGGAACGTCATCGCTCAACGCCTGCCGCCTGAGTTTGACGTCGGACGGGACGCATCGCCGGAAAGACGTTTCGTGGTCCAGTCGACTGTGGGCCCCTGGTTCGTGGAAATGGTAATCCCGGACAGGGTCTGGCTTTCCTTGCGCGCCCAGTACGCGATTCCGATACTCCTGGGGTTGTTGGCCACCACCATGGTCGGCGTGCTGGGAGCAAGGCTTGCCGGCAACCGGCTGCAGCGGGCCGTGGCCTCCCTGGTCGGTCCGCCGCCGACCAAACCGGCGGCCCGGATCGTCGAGATCGAAAAGGTGCGTCGGCTGCTTGCCTCCACGCAGGGGGAACTGCGTCAAAGTGAACTGTACTTCCAACGATTGTTTGAAGACGCCCCTGCCGCCCTGGCCCTTTCCAACCAGGAAGGGGTTATTCTCAGCCGCAATACACGCTTTGACGAACTGACCGGCTACTCCGCGGACGAGACATCCACCTGGGCCGAATGGTGGTCCCGCGTCTGCCCCGAGCCTGAGCTTCGGACCAAGGTTCTGGCAGACTGGAAATCCACCATCGCCACTCCTGACGCAACCCCGGTGGAACACCGGATTCGGCGCAAGGACGGAGCTGAGCGCATTGTTCAGCTTTTCTCCGTGGGATTCAACAGCGGGATACTGTGCAGTTTTCTGGATGTCACGGAACTGCGCCGGGCGGAAAATGAACTGCGCGCACGTCAGGAAGCCAAACTGGAACACCACGCCGAGATGCGCCTTGCCCTGCTCAACCAGATGCAGGACGCCAACGCGGCCCGGGAGCGTGCCGAAACGGCCTTGGCCGCGCTGCGGGAATCAAATCAACGGCTAGCGGCATTCCTGCGGGTCAGCCAGGCCGTTTCGTCGTCATTTGAGCGGCATGTGGTCATGCAGTCGCTTGTGGACAATGCGGCCAAGGCCATGAACCTGTCCAACGGGGCGATTTACCTGAAAGAAGACGAGACCATCCGCCTGGCCGCCTCGTCCCCCGCCCTGTCCGAGGATTTTCCGGAACACTTCCGCCGCGCACCGCTCCGCGCCCACCCCCATGTTGCCCGGACCCTGGCCTCGGGCGGGCCGGTGTTCGTGGCCGACGCGGCTACGGCGCCCTTCACGCCGGAGGAGGCGGAAATCGCGCGGTCCCTGGGCCTGCGCTCGGTTCTCTATCTGCCTGTCCTTCTGCAAGGCCATGCTCTCGGCGTAATGATCCTCTCGGATGTTGCCAAACCACGCACGTTCCACGCGGAAGAGGTCACACTCCTGCAAGGGTTCGCCAATCAGGTCGCGCAGGTCATGGACTCTATCCGCCTTTTCGAAGATGTCCAAAACCACGCGGTGCAACTGGAGCAGGAAATCGGCCAGCGCAAGGAGGCCGAAGAAGCGCTTCAGTTGCTCAACCAGGAGCTTGAAGAGCGCGTCCGTCAGCGCACGTTGGAACTGGAAGGGGCCATCAAGCAGCTTGAGGCGTTTAGCTATTCCGTGTCCCATGATTTGCGCGCACCGTTGCGGGGGGTGACCGGACTGACCCGTATTCTACTTGACAAGCACGCCGCGGGACTTTCCGAGGAGGGCCGGAAACTGTGCGCCATGATCACGGACAACGCCATGGCCATGGGCCTGCTGATCGACGACTTGCTGCAGTTTTCCCGGGCCGGTCGCAAGGCCCTGCACGTTTCGCCCATTGATATGACGGCCATGGTCCGGGCGGTCATCGATGAACTGAGGTTAACCGAAGACGCGGCCCGGGTGGATTTTCAGGTGCAGGACCTGCCCCCCGCCGAGGCTGACCCGGGCCTGTTACGCCAAGTCTGGCAGAATCTGCTGGCCAATGCGGTCAAATTTTCATCCAAACAGGAACGTCCCGTGGTCCAAGTCCGCGCGGAGCGGAAAGACGGACAAATGGCCTACCATGTCCAAGACAACGGCGCGGGATTCGACATGCGGCATGTACACAAGATTTTTGGTGTCTTCACGCGCCTGCACTCCACCAAGGATTTCGTGGGCACGGGCGTCGGGCTGGCCATCGTCCAGCAAATCATCACGCGCCACGACGGCCAAGTCAGGGCCCAGGGCGAGCCGGACAAGGGTGCGACGTTTTCGTTCACGCTGGGCGTCGGGCGGGACAAGTAGCGAGATTAAAACGACAAGGAGCAACCATGCCAGAACCGATATGGGTATTGATCGTCGAGGGTCTGCCCACGAATTCAGTCATCGTGGGGCAGACTCCAACCGTGACCCACCACAAGCACATCCCCAACACCACAGTGACCACCCACACCCTGCCTGGCGACCTGGAAAGATTTCTGGCCGCCGAAATGGGCGACTACCTGAGAGAGCAAAGCCATGAAGCATCGAATTTTGTTCGTGGACGATGAGCCACAGATCCTGCAAGGATTGCGGCGGATGCTGCATGGTCAGAGCAGGGACTGGGAAATGCATTTCGCGCCAGGCGGGAAAGAAGCCCTGGAGGTAATGGCCGCAACGCCAATGGACATGGTGGTTTCGGACATGCGCATGCCGGGCATGGACGGGGTCCGGTTGCTGACCGAGGTCAAGAGCCGCTTCCCCAAGGCGGTTCGGGTGGCCTTGTCCGGCCAAATGGACGAACGGATGATCATGGGCTCCACCAAGGTGGTGCATCAGTATCTGAGCAAGCCATGCTGCCCGGAAATCCTGATCTCCGTGCTCCGACGCATCCTGGCCCTGCGCCGTTATCTGGCCGAGGAAGCCCTGGCCGGTCTTACATCCAGCCTGGACCAGATCCCCAGCCTGCCCAAAATGTATCTGGCCATCCAGGAGGAATTGCAATCTCCTCACTGTTCCCTGAAGAAAATCGGCGAGATCATTTCCACGGACGTGGGCATGTCCGCCAAGATTCTGCAACTGGTCAATTCCTCGTTTTTCGGAATGCGCACCAAGGTTGTCAGCCCGGCCCAGGCCGTGAACCTTCTGGGCACGGAAACGGTCAAGGCCTTGGTGCTGCACGTTCAGATCTTCTCCCAATACGATCCCAGGAAATGTCCGAACTTTTCCCTGGCCCGGCTTTCCCGGCACAGCCTGATAACGGCAACTCTGGCCAAACGGATCTGTGCCATGGAAAACACGACCAAGGACGTTCAGGAGGACGCCTTTCTGGCCGGCATCCTCCATGACGTGGGCAAGCTGATTTTTGCCGTGAACTGTCCGGTTCTCTACGACGAGATGCTGGAATTGATCTCGTCCCGGAACATGTCCCTGGCCACTGTGGAGGGGGACGCGCTGGGCGCCGATCATGCCCAGCTCGGAGCCTATTTGCTCGGCTTGTGGGGCATGGCCGATCCGGTGGTGGAAGCCATCGCCTTTCATCACAACCCTGCGATGAGCGACACGGGCCAGTTCACTCCCTTGACGGCCCTGCATGCCGCCGACTCCCTGATCATCGGCATCCAGCCGGAAGGACCCACGGGCAAGGCCGAGGGTCCGGACATGAACTATCTCGAAGCCCGCGGGCTGGGCGACCGGATCGCGGACTGGGAGAAACCGGCCAAGGAACTTTTCGGAATGGCCGTGGGCGAGGCCTCGCCCACGAAGCAAGACGGCACATGACAACCCAACGTACGCATATTTTGCGCCGAACGCGTGGAGTGCCTCCCCGGACAAGACAGTCCTGCTCATGGTCAGCGACAACGGATGCGGCATGGGAAAAAACCCATGGAACATATTTTCGAGCCCTTCATGACCACCAAGGCAGGTTTCCAACCAAAGGAACACGACCATGACCGAGGATATCCAGAGTCAGAAGGGCATACTCCTGGTGGCCCAAGGTCAGGAAGTCACACAGGTGATGATCACCAGGCTGCGGACCTACGCGAAAATCAGCGGTGTACAGGAACCGATCAAGGTGCTGGTCTCACCGCCTCAAGAGGCGAGCAGCGCTTTCCGGGCTGAGAATTAGCGGAACGTTTTGCTCCATAAATCTGTCAAAATACAAGGAGAACCGTATGGGCATAACACGAAGATTGTTTTTCAAAGGTGTTGGTCTGGCCCTTGGCGCCGTGGGCTTGCAGTCAATAGCCCCGAATCGGCTGGAGGCAGGACAGGGGGGCAGTGTTGGTGATAAGCGGCTTGAAGGGGCGGTGAGCATTGAATGGCTGGGCCACGGCAGTTTTTTGTTCACCTCCTGCGCAGGCAAGTCAATTCTGCTCGATCCCTGGCTGATGACCAACCCTCGCTGTCCGGACAAATACCGTCGCGTCGGAAGCTTTGGCGCTGTAGACTACGTGCTCTGGACGCACGGCCATGTGGACCATTTCATGCTCAGCGACGCGAAGGACGTGGTGGATCAGTATCAACCCAAAATCATCGCCCCTTGGGAGTTGAGCTTTTTCATCAAGAGCGAAATCCCGGAGGCTGACTGTCTGACTTTTACTTTGGCCAACAAAGGCGCAACGTCGGATTTCGACGGCATCAAGATCACCATGGTCGAGGCCTTTCATTCCGCCGGGGCCCAACTGACCGGTTTTCAGGGTACGAACCGGTTCGTGGGCGAGGCCGTGGGCTATATTCTGGAGTTTGAAAATGGACTGCGTATTTACCATTCCGGAGATACGTCCCTGATGGGAGACATGAAAACGATCATCGGAGACTACTACCAACCGGACATCGCCATCCTCCCCATCGGCGGAGTATTCACCATGGGGCCTGAAGAGGCGGCGCACGCCTGCGCCCTGATCCGACCTCGCATGGTGATTCCCGAACATTACGCAACCTTTCCGGTACTTGAACAGTCCGCGGAGGCATTCACGGAGGCAGTGGCCCGACGCGCCCCCGACGTCGTTGTCCAGGTTTTGCAGCCCGGTATCCCTTTCCAAGCTTGATCGTTGATTATCGATTATGAATCGCTCCCAGGATGATCCCAGGCATTGCTCCGACAATAATGCCATGAAGAAAACCGGAGTCCGAATTCCGATTTTTTTGAAGTTCACGATTCCGGTCGTACTTCTCTTCATGCTGACATCCTTCCTCGGGGCGTTCCTGATCATACGAACGGAACGGAATATCCTGGTCGGCAATGTAGTCCACTCCGGCGAGATCATCGCAAAAAATGTTGCATTTCTGACGGAAAGTGCCTTCTGGTCCCTGAACTGGGCCAATGTCGAGCAGTTTTTACGAGAACTGGCGAATGATCCGGAGGACGGCATCCTGGTTGTTCAGGTGGTTCGTCCGGACGGAGCGGTGTATCTGGCCAATGACCGAGAAGTTTATGGACAATCGGTTGAATCGACATTGCTCACCGGCCAGGTGCAACGGCATGTGGACTACTTCTTTTCCGAACATGGTCAGCGAGGCGTTCTGGTGGCGCATCCGGTGATCATCGGCAAGGATACCTGGCATGCACTGGTCGGGCTCTCGCTTCGCGACGTTGATGCGGCGCTGGCGACCTGGTTCCAGCGTATATTGGTCTGGGGCTTGGCTATCCTGGGCATGGTCATGGCCCTGCTGCTTTATATTTCCCGAGCCATTTCCCGACCGATAGCCGCCTTGACCAGATCCGCGGAACGTATCGCCCATGGGAATCTGGAGTTAACCCCTCCAATCTCTTCCCAGGACGAAATCGGAGTGTTGGCCATGCAGTTTAACAGGATGGTCATTCACCTCCGTACGGCCCATGAGGAATTGCAGGCCTCCGAGCGGCGCAACAGGGCCCTCATCGAAAGCGCTTCCGCGGCCCAGATCGGTATTGCCTTGGTGGAGAACGAGGGTCCACGTGTCGCACTGTTTCGGTACGTGAATCAGGCCGTTTGCCGAATTTTGGGTTATGAGCGGGCCGAGTTGCTGGGAATGCCGATCAGCATGGTGATCCATCCCGAGGACTTGCCCAAAGCTTGGCGGAAGCTCAGCAACAAGACGCTGAATGGTGAGCCCGTCACGCCCATCAACCTGCGGGGAATATGCAAGAATGGTCTGCAAGTGCCCATCGAAGTGAGTACCTCTGTCACGGAATTCGAGGGCAATGTCGTACTTGCCGTTTTTGTGCGGGATATAACGGAAAAGGTTCATGCCGAAGAATTACTGATACGCCATCGGGATTCACTGGAGGAGACCGTTCTGGAGCGGACCGGAGAACTTCGGAACAGCCTTGATGAACTGAAGCGGACACAGAGTCAGCTCCTGCATGCTGAAAAATTGGCTTCCATTGGCCAGCTCGCCGCCGGAATCGCACATGAGATCAACACCCCGGCACAGTTCGTAGGGGATAACGTCCTTTTTCTCCAGAACGCCTACCGCGAATTGCA
Organism: Desulfonatronum sp. SC1; assembly: GCF_003046795.1. Classification (NCBI taxonomy): domain Bacteria; kingdom Pseudomonadati; phylum Thermodesulfobacteriota; class Desulfovibrionia; order Desulfovibrionales; family Desulfonatronaceae; genus Desulfonatronum; species Desulfonatronum sp. SC1. The sequence continues at coordinate 20,632 of NZ_PZKN01000019.1, forward strand.
CTCCATCCTGCAGAACTATGGCGAACTGCTGGAACAGGTCCGTGCGGACTCGGTGGATTCCCAAATCGTAAAAAAACTGGAAGCGTCGCTCCTGGAAACGGATCTTGAATTTTTGCTCCTGGAAACTCCACTGGCCATCGAACAGATTCGCGATGGAATCGGACGGATCAGTAAGATCGTTCGGTCCATGAAGGAATTCGCCCATCCCGGGGGCCAGGAAAAGAAACCCTCGAACATCAACAAGGCCCTTGAAAACACCACCATAGTGACCAGAAACGAGTGGAAATACGTGGCTGAACTGGAAATGGATCTCGACCCGGCTCTTCCAGAGGTGTTCTGCCTGCCCGACGAGATCAACCAGGTCTTTTTGAACGTCCTGGTCAACGCCAGCCAGGCCATTCGGGAAGTGGTCGAGACCGAGGGCCAAGGCATGGGACTGATCCGGATCAGCACCTCCCGTGACGACGATCAGGTTGAAATCCGAATCAGCGATACGGGCAAGGGCATCCCGGATGCCATTCGAGCCCGGATTTTCGATCCCTTTTTCACGACCAAGGTCGTGGGACAGGGTACTGGCCAAGGCTTGGCCATCGCCCATGCCGTGGTTGTGGAAAAACACCATGGGAGCATATCCTTCACGAGCAACGAAGGCCATGGCACCACGTTCGTAATTCGGCTGCCCATCGGAGACGGATAGGCAACCAGTTCAGATTATCGATAGCCGGACGAGTTTTTTGCTACATTTTCGTCAAACTTGGCCGGGGTTGGGTCTTTAACGATCAGGAAATGCCGACCAACGTGGTCAACTTTTCGTCTAAAAGGGAGCAACAATGCCTGAACCGACAAAGATATTGATCGTCGAAGATCTACCCACGGACGCCATGCTGGTGGAGCATGAAGTCCGGGAGGTCTTGCCCGAATCCATCTTTCTTGTGGTGGAAACCGCTCCGGACTTCCTGGCGGCCTTGGAATCCTTTCAACCGGACATGATCCTGTCCGACTACTCCATGCCTCAATTCGACGGCCTCACCGCGCTCAAGCTGGCCCTGGAGCACGTTCCGGACACGCCCTTCCTCATCATTACCGGCTCCATCAACGAGGAAACCGCGGTAAACTGCATGCAGGCCGGAGCCTGGGATTACATTCTCAAGGAACGGATCATGCGACTGGGACAAGCCGTGCTCGCGGCCTTGGAAAGGGGCAAGGAACGGTTGGAAAAGAAACGTGCGGCCGAGGCCTTGGAGCAAAGCGAGGCTCTCTTCCGGAGCCTGTTTGAACAGCATGCCGCGGTCAAGCTGCTGGTGGACCCGGACACCGCGGCCATCGTGGACGCCAATCAGGCCGCGTCGGAATTCTATGGATGGTCGAAGGAGCAGCTCAGGTCCAAACGTGTCTATGATATCAACGCAATGTCTCCGGATCTGATCAGGTCCAAGATGCGGAAGGCCATGGTCAATCATTGTGTCCGCTTCGAGGCCCAGCACAAACTCGCGGACGGCGCGCATCGCGACGTGGAAATATTCAGCAGCCCCGTCCAAACCGGCGAAAAGCCCCTTCTGCACTCCATTGTCCACGACATCACCAGTCGCAAGGAGGCCGAACGAGCCCTGGTCGCGGCCAAGAAGCAGGCCGAGGCGGCTAATATTACCAAGTCCGAGTTTCTGGCCAATATGAGCCATGAACTGCGCACGCCCTTCAACGGGATCATGGGCATGATGCAGCTCTTGCAGGCCACGCCCTTAAACGCGGAGCAGCAGGGATTCGTGGCCGCGGCCATCGAGTCTTCCAAGCGATTTACCCGGCTGCTCTCGGACATCCTGGAAATCTCCAGCTTCGAGGCGGGCCAGACGGCCCTGACTACGTCCGAATTCAACGTGACTGAAGCCCTGGAATCCGTCATGGACCTGTTCCGCCTCCGCGCTCGGGAAAAGGGCCTTGACCTGGATATGACCGTTGATCCGGCCATGCCTCGAAGCGTCCTGGGTGACGTGACGCGGGTCAAGCAGATCCTGTTCAATCTGGTGGGCAACGCCCTGAAATTCACGGACAAGGGTTCGATCCATATCCGCCTGCCCCCCCTGTCCGCTGCCAAGGGCGGCGATCTGCGGGTCATGTTCTCCATCTCCGACACCGGCATCGGCATCCCTGACGATAAGCTGTGCACCCTGTTCACGCCCTTTGTCCAGGTGGACGGCTCCATTACCCGGCCCTATCAGGGTGCCGGTCTGGGGCTCTCCATCGTCAAGCGGCTCATGGAACTGATGAATGGAAACGGCTTGGTGGAAAGCGAGGTCGGCCAGGGAACCACCGTCCATGTGATCCTGCCCTTCACCCTCCCGGCAAGGGACGTCGCGAAAGCGGGCCATGCCGCCGCCGTGCCCGGCGTGACAAAAAAGCACCTGAACATCCTTCTTGCCGAGGACGACTCCCTGAACCAGATGTTCATGACACACGTGCTGAAAAAACTCGGACACGCCGTAACCGTGGCCAACAATGGCCAGGAGGCCGTGAACCTCTTCCAGGCAAGAGACTTTGACTGCATCCTGATGGACATCCAGATGCCGGTAATGACCGGGGTGGAGGCGACACGGCGCATTCGCGCCGCGGAAGACGGAAGTCGGAAGTCAGAAACCCCGGACCGAAACTCTGACCTTCAGGTTTCAGGTCTCAGCCCTCAGCTCTCTCGACATACGCCCATCATCGCCGTAACCGCCCATACCCAGCCCGGAGATCGGGAAAAATTCTTGGCCGCCGGCATGGACGACTACCTGAGCAAACCGGTGGGGATCGAGGAGCTGGAAAAGGTTTTAAAGCGCTTTTTTTGTTGAAACCAAGGCTGATGGAGCACGCCGATAGTGGTGCCATGCCATGATAAAAAGTGTTTATGACCGAGTCAGTGCTCGATTTCATTTCCTGCCTGAGGGCATGACCAATATCTGGGCCGATTCAGACATTTTTTTTTTGGACTCTTTTCTCGGTTCCCCCATAGCCGCTCCCTATCGCCCACTCCACCAGGTCACGGCAAGAAATACCAGCACAAACCCGACGAACAACACGCCCACGGTATGCCAGTACAACAGCCGCCGCTCGATCCGGTCCGGAACGGTTTGCATCCAGCGGCTTTGTAGAATCCGGTCCGACCAGGCCACGAGATCGATGGTCCCATAGGCTGGGTCGCAGTACGGGCTGCGCCACCACCAGGAGCGCAGGCGGGACGCGTTCCGCTCCATGGCTGCCAGGACCAGGTCGTCCAGTCCTTTGGTTTCAGCGCTGTCCAGGTTGAAGCGAAGAAACAGCCCCGTAGCGACCAACCCCAAGGCAATGGGCCACAGCCCGTCCCAGAGGCCCTTCCAACCCTCTGAAGCGAGGCCCATCCTCAACAACGATTCGGGCAGCGCCAGGAATGCCAGCGGATCCACTCCAATCACCAGGATCAACAGCCCCCCCGAGGCCAAAACCATGCCCAGTCCCGTCTTCGCGCTCTCGAAATCATAAGCTGTTTCGGGATGTGTTTCGGGACGACCAACGTCTACGGACATGCTCCGCCAAACCCGCCAAAGGAACATGGCCATGAGCAAGGTCGTGCCCACGGCCGTCAGAGGCAGCACGGCGATGAAAAAGTCGCTCCAGATCGGCGACAACTGCCCGGCTCCGGATTTCAGGGCCTGCTTGACCAAGGCTCCGCCTGTGAACGGCGCCCCGGCCAGGACCAGCCCGGCCGCGGCCAGGCCGACCAGGATCAGCCTGGCCTGGAAGCGGCTCCACCGTGCCGCCTTGGCCAGCCCTACTCCCAGAAAGAGCGCGGCCTTGGCCAGACCGTGGACCAATACGAACACCAGCAGCCCGGACAACAAAGGATCAGCCCCCAAGGCAAGCCCGCCCCAGGCCCCAGACCCGTCGGCGGCCATGGCGAAGCCAACGCCCATGGTCATCAGCCCCATCTGACTGACGCTGGAATAGGCCAAAATGGTCTTCGGATCGTGCCGGGCAAACCCGGCGGCGGCGGCGTAGACCGCGCCGGCCAAGCCCAGCCAGGCCATCCCCATCCCCCAGATTGTCAGACCGGCGGTGAGCGGAAACAGTTGCAGCCACCCCAGCAGGCCGATCTTGATCATCACCCCGCTGAGCACCGCGCTGGCCGCGGTGGGAGCCGCCGGATGAGCCAGGGGCAACCAAAAGTGCAAGCCGACCACCCCGGCCTTGATCCCGAACCCGACCAGGGCCAGGGAGAAGATCAGAGCGTTTCGGTTCCATCCTGCCTCCGCGCCTGCCAGGGCTTGGGCCGCGTCCGCGAACAGCAGGCTGTCCGCGATGATCCCGGCATAGAAAAAGGCCGCGGCCAACAGCACCTCGCCGACCACGGTCATGATCAGATAGATCTTCCCGGCATGAAACGCCTTGGGCGTCTGGTCGTGGACGATCAACCCGTAGGCGGCGAAACTCATCATGGCGAAAAAGACGTAGAACGAGGCCAGGTCCTGGGCCACGCAGACCCCGAGGTTGCCGCTCAGGGTCACCAGGAAAAAGAAGGCAAACCGGAAACGATCCCGACCGCCGGAGTCGCTTTGCGCCGAGGACCAAGCGAACAGGCCCGCCGCGGTCCAGAGCACGGCCGCCAGGAGCAGAAAGACCCTACCGTACGGCCCGAAATGGAGCGTAGTTTCCAGAAACAAGGCCGGGAAAACTCCGGGCGCTCCACCGCCGACCAGGGCAAGCCCCAGGGCCGGCAACGGCGACAGCCAAAGCCCCGGCCCGGCAGCCAGATTCCGGGTCCGGACATGGCCGAGCAGGCAGCAGATGAGTAGCGGAAAGCCGATGACGATCAGCCAGATCATTTCGTTTGGATGCCTATGTTTTCTTGATTGTCTGACCCAGGATGGTCATATGCGGAGGGTCGGCGTAACGTAGGGGCGGACCTGTGTGTCCGCCCTGGTATCCCATCGTAGGGGCGACCCTTGCGGTCGCCCTGGGCAGGCGCAAGGCCTGCCCCTACGGATGACCGATCCTTCCGTGGTTTGTTCAAGAAGGATTTCGATTTCGATTCAGTCGGAATATATCGAGAATCCGAAAACAAAAGAATCCCGCGATTCACGGAAAAGCCCCTCGACCAGTGGTGATCATCTGGGCCACGCCCAGCGGGCTCCACTCCCATCCGGCGAACACCCCGGCGGCCAGGGAGAAAAAGGCCGTGGCCAGAGTGGGCAGCAGGAGCATCCACGGTGCCTCCCAGATTCCGCACCGGGCCTGCTCGCCGTCAAGCTCGGGCCCTTCGACGCAGGGCCGGAACCATGCCCGGTACAGAATGGGCAGAAAATAGGCGGCGTTGAGCAGGCTGCTGAGCACCAGGACCACCACCACCCAATCCTGCCCGGCCTGAATGCCGCCCTGGGCCAGGTACCATTTGCTGACAAACCCGGCCACCGGCGGAACCCCGATCATGCCCAGGGCGGCGATGGTGAACAGGGCCATGGTCATGGGCATGGTCCGGCCCAGGCCGTCCATCTGGTCGATGCGGTGGATATTCCGGGACCGGGCGAAGATCCCGGCACAGAAAAACAGGGTGATCTTCATGATCCCCTGGTGGACCAGATGGGCCAGCCCGCCCACCGTGGCCAGGGGGCCCAGGACAACCGCGCCCAGGGCGATGTAGGACACCTGACTGACCGTGGAATAGGCTAGGCGGCGTTTCAGCTCGTTCTGCATCAAGGCCCGCAGGGAGCCGAACAGGATCGTGGAGACCACCACCGCGGCCAGGGGCTCCAGCACTCCGAGCTCGGACGCGAAGTCCTTGCCGAAGACGTCCTGGACCACCCGGAGTACGCCGAAGGCACCGGCCTTGACCACGGCCACGGCGTGCAGCAGCGCGCTGACGGGGGCCGGGGCGACCATGGCCGCGGGCAGCCAGCCGTGCAGAGGGACGAAGGCGTTTTTCACGGCCAGCCCGCAAATCAACAGAGCGAAGATGACCCGGGCCTCCCATGGACCGATGTGCTCCATGGCCCCCAGGACCCCACCGGAAACGAAATCAAAGGGGCCGGCCAGGGTCTGAAGTCCGACCACGCCCAGAAACAGCACGGCCCCAGCGCCCATGGCGTACCACAGATACGTCCGCCCGGCGGCCAGGGCTTGCGGCGTCCCCTGGTGGATCACCAGGGGATAGGTAACCAGGGTCAGAAACTCGTAGAAGATGAAAAACGTGATCAGGTTTCCGGCCAGGGCCACCCCGGTGGACGCGGTCACGCACAGGCTGAAAAACCCGAAAAACCGGCTCCGATTCCTGGACCCTTCCAAATAACCCACGGCGTACAGAGTGGTCAGGAACCAGAGATTGCTGGACAGAGAGACAAAGGCCAGGGACAGCAGGTCCACCTGCAAGACGAAGTCGAACCCCAGCCCCATGGTGAAACGCGCTTCGTACACGGCCCCCCGGACCAGCACGCCCCAGGCCATCACAAAAACCCCGACCACCTTCACAGTGGCCCCGGTCATGTTCAGGGCCGTGCGCCATCCGGAGCGCTCCTCGGGGAGGAGGAAGATGATCAGCCCGGTGATCAGGGAACTGCACAGCACGATCAACGGCAGCCAGGAGGTCATGGTCATGGCCGGTCTCCGCCGAAATTCCCCATCAGTAACGCATCAAAGGGGGGGTCAAGCCCCATGTCTCGAAGCAGCAAAGTAATCACTTCCTCGGCCCGAAATCCGAACAGTACGCACAGCGCGGCCAGAAACAGCGCCGACAAAGTCATTAGAGCGGGCACGGGGCGCAGTTCCGGAACGCCGGAATTCTTCGAGAGCTGACTTTCATTGACCTCTCGACCGTCTTCTAGGCCGGCATTCGCATCATGCCCGCCCACCGGCACGAAGGTGAAGGAGAGGATCTTGAAGACATAGGCCGCGGTGAGCAGTCCGCCCAGGGCGATGACCACGGCCCACCACCATTGCCCGCTGGCCAGGGAGGCCTTAAGCAGCATCCACTTGGCCACGAATCCGGCGCTGGGCGGCAGGCCCATCAGGCTCACCCCGGCCACGCCCAGGGTGAAGGTGACCACGGGCAACCGCCCGGCGATGTCCCGCATGGCCGCCAACTCGTCCGTGCCCATGGCCAGCAGCAGACAGCCCGCGGCCATGAACAGGGCCGCCTTGGCCAGCCCGTGGGAAAAAACATGGAAGACCGTGCCGGCCCAGGCCATACTCGCCCAGCCCTCGCTCCAGGCCGCTCCACCGGCGGGAGTGAGCAGGGCGAAGAGAAAAAACAGATACCCCAGTTGGCCCACCGTGGAATAGGCCACCAACAGCTTCAACCGGGTCTGACGCACGGCCTGCAGGGACCCCCAGAGCACGGCCGCGGCCCCCAGGACGCCCAGCAACTGCCCCGCCACCGGAGCCGTAACTTCCGGAAAGACCACGAACCATATCCGCAGCAACAGGAAAAACGACGCCTTGGTCACCATCCCGGAAAGGATGGCGCTGACCGGGGCCGGAGCACCGGCATGGGCCGGGGGCAGCCAGAAATGGAACGGCAGCAGCGCGGCCTTGATCAATAGCCCGCCGGTCATCAGCCCGAAGGCGACCAGCACGGGGAGCGAACCATCCACGGCTTCGGCCAGCAGGAAAATGTCCAAATGGCCGGTCTGGGCGTACAACAGGGCCACGCCCAGGAGATAGATCAACGACCCGAACATGGTCGCCAGCAGGTAGCGCAGGCCGGCCACCAGGGCGTCGTTGGTTCCGGAGAGCACGGTCAACCCCACGGCCCCCAGCCCGACCATCTCCAACAGCACGTAGGCGTTGAACACGTCCGCGCTGAGATACACACCGTTCAAACCGCCCCAGAGCACCAGCCAGACAGGCCAGAAATAGGGCTCCATTCGCGCGTATTCCCGGCCCCGTCCGAAAAAAGCAAGGGCATAGACGCCCACCAGCAGACCGACGATGGACGTGAGCAGCAGAAACATCGCTCCCAGCCCGTCCAGATACAGCCCGATGCCCAAGGGCGCGGCCCATCCACCCAGGTCGACCCGAACCGGGCCGGAGTGCCAGACGTGGCGCAACAGCGGCAGACAGGTCCAGGCCGTGACCGCTGAGGCGGCCAGCCCGGCCCAGGCCACGGCCCGACCTCGAAGCAACAGGCAGGCCACGCCGCCCATGAACGGGACCAGAATCATCCACGCCGCCTGACTCATGGAATCGGCCCGTCTCGGGTAGTTGAAGTATCTTTGGCTTGGGCCTGACCCTGGGATTGCCCCTGGGCCTGATAAATCCGGCGCAACAGGGCCAGGGCAAAAGCCGTGGCGCTGATGGCCACCACGATTCCGGTCAGGACCATGGCCTGGGGCACGGGGTCGGCAAAAACTCCCTGATTACGATACGCCGTGCTGATCAGCAGCAGAAACACCCCTCCCGCGATCACGTTCAGGGCCATGATCTGCCGCAGCAGATGCCTGCGGGTGATCAGGCCGTGAACGCCCAGGCCCGCCAGCAGGGCCGCGGTAAGGGAGTACACCAGAAAGGTGGTCATTACTCGTCCACCACCAAAACCACGGCCACCAGCGCGGCCAGAGTCACGCCGATGGACACGGTGGCCGCGGCCTCCAGGGCCAGAATCAGCGTACCGGCCCAGGCCGACGGATATTCCAGGGGAAAACCTTGCGGTGCAAGCGCTGTCAGCACGGCCAGAAGCAGGATGGCCGCGAAGCCCACGACCACGCAGGAGAGCAAGGCGGTCCGAGACAGCCGGTCAACCGAAGGCAGGCCGGTCAGGCGCAGCAGGACCAGCCCGGCGGCCAGGACCACTCCGGCCTGAAAGGCCCCGCCCGGAGCGTGGTCTCCCAGCCAGAGCAGATACGCGGCGACCAGCACGACCAGCGGCCCCAAAAGGCCCACCAGCCGACGCGCAACGGGCGAAGCGGTCGGACGCATGGGCAGCCCGCGCAGGTCATGCGCCCCGCGAACGCCGAACACGCCCATCAGGGCCAGGAGCAGGACGCCCAGTTCCAGCCAGGTATCGTACAGCCGGAAGTTGAGCAGGACGGCGGTCACCGGATGCTCCACACCGGAGGAGCCCATTTTTTGAGCCACCATCCCAGCCAGTCCGGCCTCGTGACGCGGCAGTTCCAGCACCGCCAGAACCAGCAATGCGGTCAGGGCAACGGCCCCCAATCCGGCCACAAGGTAATGGAACCGGCTCGGGCAGGCCGCGACCTGATCCAGTCGGCAGGAGCCCGCGACAAAAGGCTCGTCGCCGGGGCCGCGTTCCTGAGAGGATTGGCCGGATTGACCAGATTGATCTGGGTGATCGGATTGGGGCTCGATACGCTTGAAGGTCCCGAACAGCAGCACCCCGGCCAACCCCGCGCCCACAGCGGCTTCGGCCAAAGCGATGTCCGGGGCCTGCAGGCGCACCCAGGCCAGGGCCAGAAACAAGCCGAAGGAAATGAACAGCACCGTGGCCTGGAACAAATCCGAGGCTTGCAGCAAGCGCCAACTGACCAGCAACAAAACCCCGGCCAGCAGCAGATCAAAGACCAGGGACAGGGTCATGTTTCTGGGGGGTTGGGGTTTTGGGTTATTTTGGGACTTATGGGACTTATGGGATTTGTGGGACGAGAGGGTCCGGAGCTGTTTTCGTGGGCTGCTTTGTCTCCGCTTGCTTCGCCGCCTTGCTCTTGACCTAGGATGTTGCGGCCCAGCAGGAAGCAGATGGAAGAGCTGGCCGCCAAGGCCACCAGCCAGATCAGCAAAATTTTCAGGGCCGTGCTCACGGACCCGCTGGTAATCGTCAAGGCCAGGACGATCAGCCCCAGACCGAGGTTGTCGGCCTTGGTCAGGGCATGAATCCGACTCATGGCGTCCGGAAACCGCAGCAGTCCCAGCGTTCCGGCCAGGAAGAAAAACGCTCCGCTCAGGCAGAGCAGGACCGCCGACACCGTAACCACCACGTCGAACACGCCTCTACCCTCCGGCTCCGCCTCCGCCGCGCCCGTCGTTTTTCCGAGAATCGCGCACAAAGGCCATCACCGCCAGGACGGCCAGGACGGCGAAAACCATGGCCGCGTTACGCACGGCCGGGGCGTCGAAGGCCGCGGCCAACAGCAACAAGACGGCCACCCCGGTGGTCCCAAACAACTGAACCGCCACCAAGCGATCCTCCTGCCGTGGCCCCAAAAAAACCCGAGCCAAACCGACGATCATGGTCAGCAGAAGAAAACAGGCCACGCCGAGATAGAAGGTTTGCATGGGGGCCTCTAACTAAGTGTTGACCTCTACCCTATTCGCAACTGAGCCAGGCTGGCGACGGCATTCTCGTTGCTGATGTCCGGCTTGATGATCAGTTCCAGCGTGGTCACGCCGGTGGCGTCCAGGTAGATGTTTTCACTCTCCTCCCGCATCCCGTCAGGACTGAAATTCCACTGTTGGCGCACGATGTCCGTGAAGGACTTGCCGTTGTCGGCGGACCAGCGCAGGACGAACTCGTGGGTCCGTTCCACTTCGGATTCCTCGAAATGAATCCAGATTCTACGGAGACTCCGGGGTTCGTCGAAGAGAAATCGAATGGTCTGCTCTCCGGCCTTTCCGGCCCGCCACCCGGCGGAATGCCCAGGCAACAGGGCGTGTTCGATGGGATGCTTCGGATCTTCGGAGGTGATCTCCACTTCCGCGATATCCTCCAGATTCAGCCATTCCCCTTCCGGTGTCGTGGGGTCCGCGGCCCCGGACGAAACAATGCGTTTACGCATAAAAAACCTTATTCCTTGACATGATTCATGATTGTTGCCAGCCGGTTACAAACCAATCCGGACCTTCCCACTTTCCAACCTTCCTACAACGTGACCTCGTCCTGAGCATCTCGTTGTTCACGGAATTCCTCAATAGACTTCTCCCAGGCCTCGTTAAGCACGGAAAAAGCGTCCAGAAATCCCTCCCGCATCTGTTCCCAGGCCCCCGCCGAGGAGCTTTTCAGGGCGCCGAATTTTTCCGCCAGCTCCACCCGTTGCCGCCGCAACTCCCGCATCGCAAGGCGCGAACGCTCCCGGGCGGCCTGACTCATCTCATCCCAGTTCTCTTCAATGGCTTTTTCCAGAGCGTCCAGGCGACGGTCCATATCCTCCAGGGCAGGCTTGGAGCGTTCAAGGGCCTTGTCCCGCTGCTCCGCGCCGTATCGACCCAGGACACGGCCCAAATCCCGCATCTCCTCGCGGACTTCCTCAAAAGAGGCTTCACCCGGCGCCGTCCCGGAATTCGCGTTCCCGGACTGAGCCGAACAAACCCAGGGCATCCCGGCGAGCAGCATCGTGAAAAGGAAAACAGCAGGCAGTACTCTCATCATTCCAGCTTTCATGATCAACCTCCCGTTGTCGATGGAACAAGGAAATCTGTTCTATGTAAAAATACAATAATCCCAGAATGGTAGACGCCTTGATATTCAAAGTGTGTCTCCAGGGTGGGCCAATATCTGTCGAAATCGAAATCGCTATCGAAATCGGAGAATTATCAGAAATTGATTTCGATAGCGATTTCGATTTCGATACCGATCCGGATAGTGCCTGAGAATCGAGAACAAATCCGCCCTGGTCGATGGAACACGTTTCCGTGTCGTGAAATCGATGATAGCACTGGACCTCGTCAGGTCAAACCACACAACCCGCCTTGCCGTGAACGCCCGAAGCATCTGCGTGGAGACGTTAATTATTGATTATTTCGATGAATAACTGCAGATTCAATGCAAATTGGCAATATATCCGGAACATAGTCTAAATATCATCCTGAATCCGGAAATTCAGGGTTCGACAAACCGACTAGAAAAGTAAATAGGAATTATTCATATTTTCAACACTCAACCTCAATTCAGGAGGAACGTATGGCGGATGAAAAACCCATTAACTGCGCCAGACCCACTGGCGGACTCGTTGGAGAGGACGCATCGGCAGAGCAGGCCGACACCCCGCAACCGCAACCGAACACAGGAGAGAAAAAAATGATGGTCCAGATTGGGCGCAAAGCCCCCGACTTTTCCGCTCCCGCCTATCACAACGGCGCCTTCACCTCGATCAAACTTTCGGACTACCTAGGCAAGTGGGTGGTGCTCTGCTTCTATCCGGGCGACTTCACCTTTGTCTGAGCGACCGAGATTTCGGCGGTCGCCGAAAAGCATGCGGAATTTGAAAAGCTGGGCGTTCAGGTACTTTCCATGAGCACGGACAGCATGTTCGTACACAAGATGTGGGTTGACCACGAGCTGTCCAAGATGGTCACGACTGGCAAGGTGCCCTTTCCGATGCTGTCCGACGCCGGCGGAAAGGTCGGCGAGGCCTATGGCGTGTACGACGCGGATGCCGGAGTGGACGTTCGTGGCCGCTTCCTGATTGACCCGGACGGCATTGTCCAGGGGTTTGAGGTTCTCACCCCTCCGGTGGGCCGCAATGTCGGCGAAACCTTGCGCCAGGTCCAGGCCTTCCAGCTTGTCCGCGAAAGCAAAGGCAGCCAGGCCACGCCTTCGGGCTGGAAACCTGGAAAGATGGTCCTCACTCCCGGTCCGGAGTTGGTCGGAAACGTATGGAAAGAGTGGAAAGTCCAGATGGCCTCTGAGTAGGCTCGGACAAACCTGACACATGGAATGGACGGCAAAGCCGCGCGGCCTTGCCGTCCATTCGCTGGATATCCATTACCGGCCCGGTCTCAAATTCGGAGACTGCCGTCTATTTGTCCGCGTCATCCCGGGCATCCCGCTCATATCGGGCCCTTGCCGCGGCATAGCCCTCCTTCAGCGCTTCCCAGGACCGTTCCAGATTTTTCCTGAGATCTTCCCAACCTGCCTCGCCGCCCTTGCGCAGCTCGGCGATCTTCTCCTCCATTTCGCCTCGTTTGGCCCGCAGAGCCTCGATCTGATCACGGTACTCGATCTCTTTTTCCGCTTTGACCTGCCTGGCCTTTGCCGCCAGCTTGTCGATGTCGACGTTCCATTCGTCGATTTTGGCCTTCAGCTTGCGAATGTAGGCTTCCCGATTTTCCAGCATGTTCACTCCATTTTTTTCAGTGCTCGACTTCGTCGCCCCCACCCCGCGACAAAATGCTCCAAAGCAAGCGTAGGGTATGCGCAAGGGGGAGGATGATCAACCGGAAGCACTTCCGCCGCCCGCGCCGTCATCCTTCCACCGGTTTGGGCTCCTCCCGCACAATCCCCCGCAACAGTCGGCCGAGAATGTCCGAGCCGGTGATCACGTGCTTTTCCTCGCCCCAATAAAGGATGATGTCGTTGTCGATCACATCGTCGTCCGTTCGTTCCGGCTGGACCTTCAGGTGGGGTATCACGGCCCCCAGACTGGTCATGGGGTCGCGGATGATGATCGGTCGGTGGCAGTGGGCCATGGGATTAAACGTGTCCGGCTCGAAAAAGGCTTCGCGCAGAAAGGAGGCCACGTTCACGACGTAACGCGGCTCCCCCTCCTGGTCCACGAGGATCACCCAGGTTTTTCCGGAGCTTTGCACGAGCCTGAGAAACGGATCCACGCTGGACGGCCTGATGGAGGGAAAAACAGGCTTGCCGTTGTCGAACTTCATGGTCAGGATACTTTGCGGGTCCGCGCTCTCGCCCTCCGCGGCCACGGGCAGATCGTCCAGGGCCAGAAAGTTCAGACTCCCCTTGCCCTCCACCTTGTCGATCTCCGTGGAGGACGACTCCATGTGCATCTTGATCAGCTCCCGCAGATCCCGCTCCCGAAAGTAACCGATCCCCTCGGGCCCCAGCCACTTGTCCAAAAGCAGGGCCGTGGGCTTGACCACGGGGTACAGGGCTATCTGGTAGATCCTGATCACCGGGGCCAGCATGGCCCCCATCCGCAGCGCGTTTCGGGAGAAGTACGCCTGAGGCATGATCTCCCCGCAGATGGTGATCAGCACGGTGGAAAACAGGAACGCGGCCACTCCGGCGAGCACGGAACTGGACAATAGGGCCAAAAGGACGTTCACCCCCACGTTGGACCAGAGGATGGTCACCAGCAGCAAGTTGGCGTCCCGGCGCAGGTGCAAGACCCGCCGGGCATGCGCGTTGCCACGGGAAGACTCCATCTCCAGATGAAGCTTGCTCACGGAGAAATAGGCCAGGTTCAGCCCGGAAAGCATGGCTGACTGGGTCAGGCAGATCAGGATTCCGATCCAAATGAAAGTGGTCATGGCGGCGAGGGGATGGAGATGGCGGCAAAATTGCCGATGGAGCTGCCGTTGGCGTAAGACGTGGACATCGTTGCCGAGTCTCAATTTTGACTTGCCCGGCCCGCGCCGTTACGCTTGATACCTTCTACACCCTTTCACGCGGGCCTTCCAGGCCCTGCGTCGGCCAAACACCATTCCCGGCAACACATTGGAGCGTATATGCCTCGATTCATCCTGCCCGACCAGATGCACACCCCTGACTGTGAGGTCCGTCGCGTGGGCGTGGAGATGGAAATGGCCGGGCTGGAGCTGCCGGTCATGGCCCAGGCGGTCAAGGATCTGTTCGGCGGTCACATCGATTCCAAAAGTCCTTTTGAAATCCACGTCCTGGAGACGCGCCACGGAGCGTTCGCCGTGGAACTGGACGCCAGCCTGCTCAAGAATCACGAATACCAGCCTTATCTGGCCAAGGTCGGCATCGACCTGGACGCCAGGGGCGACCAGCAAACCTTCGACGCCATGCTGGCCCGCCTGGCGGCCGGCGTCGTGCCCAGCGAAGTGGTGGCTCCGCCGATTCCGGTCATGGTCCTGGAGGACATGGACGCCTTGCGGGACAGGCTGCGTCGGGATGGCGCCAAGGGCACCCGTACGGCCCTGGTCTACGCCTTCGGGGCTCAGTTCAACGTGGAGGCCGTTCGACTGGACGCGGCTTACCTGCGAAACATTCTGCGCGCCTACGTGCTGCTCCACGACCGGCTGACAGAGCGGGGGGCCGTGGACCTCTCCCGCAAGATCTCGCCGTATATCCGGGCCTTTCCCGGCGGATACGTCCGGCTGCTTCTGAACAAGGACTACACGCCGGACCTCCCCGACCTGATCCGCGACTACCTCCTGCACAATCCCACCCGCAACCGCCCCCTGGACATGCTCCCGCTGTTTGCGCACCTGGAACGGGATCTGGTCATGAACGCGCCGGTGGAAACCCACCTGATCAAACCCAGGCCCGCATTCCACTACCGCCTGCCCAACTGCCAGATCGACGAATCGGATTGGTCCCTGGCCAAGCCGTGGAACGACTGGATCATGGTGGAAAAGCTGGCCGCGGATGAGAATCGCTTACGGGAGCACGCCCGGGCCTACCTGGAAAAACCAGGGGAAGTCGTGGCCCGGATGGTGGACGAATGGGTGGACATGTTGGGGACGTGGCTGAAGCGATGAACGGGAAAAAGCCGGTAATCGGCGTCACCGGCCCGGATCACGGCGGCCTGGCCGCTTGGTGGTTCACCCGCTTGGCGGTTTGGCGGGCCGGCGGCCGGGCGTTGCGGATCACGCCCCGGCGTCCCCGCCACGTTCAGGAACTGGACGGCCTGATCATCGGCGGCGGCGCGGACGTGGCGCCGGACCTGTACGGCGCCGAGCCGTTGAGGCCTCCCGAAAAAATGGCCGAGGAAATGACACGGGGAGAAACGGACTGGTTTCGACGCGGCCTGGCCTTGCTGGCCTTTCCCCTAATGCTGCTGATCCGGAGAATCCTGACCACCCGCAACCCCGGTCTGAACACGGACCGCGACGAACTGGAGCAGAACCTGCTCCGCTCGGCCCTGGAACGCGACCTGCCCATTCTGGGCATCTGCCGCGGCGCGCAACTGATCAACGTAACCCTGGGCGGCACCCTGCACCAGCACCTGACCGGCTTTTACCAGGAATCCCCCAATATCCGCAGCCTGCTGCCCCGCAAAACCATCCAGGTGGAGCCGGACTCCCTGCTGGCCCGCGGCCTCAAATGCGCCATATGCGGCGTCAACGCGCTGCACGACCAGGCCGTGGACAAGCTCGGCCGGACCGTGCGCGTCACGGCCCGGGAACCAAACGGCGTGATCCAGGCCGTGGAGGCCACGAACAAAACCTTTGTCCTCGGGGTCCAATGGCACCCCGAATACCTCCCCCACCACCGCCGCCAACAACGCCTGTTCCGCGCCCTGGTCCAGACTGCTCGAAAACCACGTCGCTCCATCTGAAAGGCGACAACCAGCTTTCGAAAAAAACATGTCATGACCAACAAGGCATGACATCCCGCATTTGCAAGAACCGGACAATGGGCTTATTCTGGGTGGACTGGAATCGAAAAGAGTGAACAAATCAATACATTCACGACTGTTCGGCTTTGAGGCGACGACTCGGTTTCGGCTCGTAACGGCTCGTATCGGGCCATCCTCTTTTCCCGTAATGCAACGTGGAAGCCTCTCGTCGGCCCAACGTCAGTAATCGTCGCCCTTCATTAGCCATTTTCGACAATCTTCTTCAGGAGCAACACCATGAACGCGGCTGAAACAGCCTTGAACGGCACTCCCTCAAAGCCCAGCGGCCCCCGGGTCTGGCCCGGTTCTCCCAATCCCTTGGGGGCCACATGGGACGGTTCCGGGGTGAGTTTCGCCCTGTTCTCGGCCCATGCCGAAAAGGTCGAACTATGCCTGTTCGATAGCGACGGGGTTACGGAGACCGCCCGGATCACCCTGCCGGAATACACCCATGAAGTCTGGCACGGCTATCTGCCGGACGCCCGGCCCGGACAGCTTTACGGCTACCGCGTCCACGGCCCCTACGAGCCCTTGGCGGGACACCGTTTCAACCCCAACAAGCTGTTGCTGGACCCCTACGCCAAGGTCCTGGTCGGAAATCTGAAATGGGACGACGCATTGTTCGGCTACACGGTGGGCCACCCGGACGAAGACCTGTCCTTTGACGAACGGGATTCCGCGCCCTTCATGCCCAAGTGCCAGGTGGTGGACCCTGCCTTCACCTGGGGCCGATCCATGGACTTCCGGCCCTGGCACGAAACCGTGATCTACGAAATGCACGTCCGGGGCTATACCATCCTCCATCCCGAGGTGCCCGAGGAGTTCCGGGGGACCTTCGAGGGCCTGGCTTCCCAGCCGGTGGTCGACCATCTCAAGAATCTGGGCATCAAGGCCATCGAGCTGCTGCCCATCCACGCTTTTCTTCAGGACCGCCACCTGATCGAACGCGACCTTGGCAACTACTGGGGCTACAATTCCATCGGCTACTTCGCGCCCAACCCGGACTACCTCCGCCCCAGAAACGACCTCTCGTCCTTTAAAAGTTTTGTTCAGAAAATGCACGACGCCGGGATCGAGGTGATCCTGGACGTGGTCTACAACCACACCGCCGAGGGCAATCATCTCGGACCGACCCTCTCTTTTCGAGGCATCGACAATTATTCCTATTACTATTTGATGGACGACCAACCGCGGTTCTACAACGACTTCACGGGCACTGGAAACGCCCTGGAGCTGCGCCATCCCAAGGTCTTGTCCATGGTCATGGATTCGTTGCGCTACTGGGTGCACGTGATGGGTGTGGACGGCTTTCGTTTCGACCTGGCCACCACCCTGGCCCGGGTGGAGGGCCCCTACGACGAGCACGCCAGCTTTCTGGATGCCGTGGCCCAGGACCCGGTCCTGGGCCATGTCAAGCTGATCGCCGAGCCCTGGGACACCGGCCTGGGCGGATATCAGGTGGGCAATTTCCCGCCGGGCTGGGCAGAGTGGAACGACCAGTACCGGGACACCATGCGCAAATTTTGGAAAGGAGACGAGGGACTGCTGCCCGAGTTTGCGGGCCGCTTCTCCGCCTCCGCGGACATCTTCAACCGCCGCGGACGACGGACCTGGGCCAGCGTGAACTTCATCACGGCCCACGACGGCTTCACCCTG
This sequence comes from Desulfonatronum sp. SC1, assembly GCF_003046795.1. Classification (NCBI taxonomy): domain Bacteria; kingdom Pseudomonadati; phylum Thermodesulfobacteriota; class Desulfovibrionia; order Desulfovibrionales; family Desulfonatronaceae; genus Desulfonatronum; species Desulfonatronum sp. SC1. Next base: position 38,514 of record NZ_PZKN01000019.1, read on the forward strand.
CACGATCTGGTCAGCTACAACCACAAGCACAACGAGGACAACGGGGAAAACGGCCGAGACGGTTCGGACAACAACAATTCCTGGAATTGCGGCGTGGAAGGTGAGACGGACGATCCGGAAATTCTTGCCCTGCGCCGCCGCCAGATGCGCAATTTACTGGCCACCCTGCTGTTGTCCCAAGGAACACCCATGCTCACCGCCGGGGACGAGTTCGCCCGCACCCAGCAGGGCAACAACAACGCCTACTGTCAGGACAGCGAGATCAGTTGGCTGGACTGGTCGGCCATCGACGAAGCCGGCCGGGCCCAGACCGACTTCGTCGCCCGGCTGCTCGCCCTTCGCCACCAACACATCGTCTTTCACCGCAACCGCTTCTTCCACGGAGACATCATCCCCGGTACGCAGGTCAAGGACGTGATCTGGCTGCATCCCGACGGCCGCGAGATGACCCGGGACGACTGGCACGACCACGAGGCCCGATCCCTGGCCATCCGTCTGAGCGGCGAGGCCGGCATCGTCCACCTCACGGAAACCGGGGAACAGGAACCGGACGACACCTTCCTGCTCCTGGTCAACGCCAGCCATGAAGACGTGGCGTTCGTGCTGCCCAATGGAGACAGCGGAGCCTGGGAGCCCCTGGTGGACACCATGTCCGAGGACGGACAACCCGAAGGCGACGTCGGCCCCCATTCACCGGGCGTGAAACTGACCCTGGGAGGGCGCTCGTTGCGCTTGCTGCGGCTGGTGGCGGAGGCGTAGTGAGTCAGAGAAGAGATAACATTTCACTCATAAGAGATCGCCCGATGAACCCGCTCTACGCTCCCACTTCCTTCTACCGCCTGCAATTCCATGCCGGCTTCACTTTTGCCCACGCCCAGAGGATCGTGCCCTATTTGCGGGACTTGGGCGTCAGCCACGTGTACACGTCGCCGATCCTGGCCGCCCGGCCCGGCTCCACCCACGGCTACGACATCGTGGACCACCAGTCCCTGAACCCGGAACTCGGCGGACGGAAGGGCTTCGACGCCCTCAGCGCGGCCCTTCGGGAAGCCGGGATGGGGCTGGTCATGGACATCGTACCCAACCACATGGGCATCGGCCGCAGCGACAACCAGTGGTGGCTGGACGTGCTGGAATGGGGCCGCAGCAGTCGCTTTATCCATTTTTTCGATATTGAATGGTTTCCCCAGACCCAGGGCATCCACGATCAGGTCTTGCTGCCCGTACTGGGCGACCTTTACGGCGCGGTCCTGGAGCGCGGCGAACTGCGCCTGCGTTTCGACGCGCAAGTCGGGTCCTTCAGCGTCTGGTACTACGAGCACCGCTTTCCCGTCTGCCCGTCCGCCTATCACCGAATTCTGACCCCCTGCCTGGAATATGCCGGAGAGGAAACAGCCGCGCATCCGGAAATCCGCGCCGCGCTCACCGAATCCAAACGCCTGCGGACCACGCCCCGCTCCGGAACCCGGCGCAAGGCCCTGCGCACCCGGGGAGAAACCTTCAAATCCACTCTGGCCCGGTTGAGCGGAGATTTCCCGGAGCTGCGCCGCGCCCTGAAGTATGCCGAGCATCTTTTCTCACCCGAAAACCCTGACGGTCGGGGGCTGGAGCGACTGCACAAGCTGCTGGAACGCCAGCACTATCGCCCGGCTTTCTGGCGGGTGGCCGGGCACGAAATCAATTATCGCCGTTTTTTCCAGATCAACGACCTGGCCGGATTGCGCGTGGAGGAACCCGAGGTCTTCGCCGCGGCCCACGGCCTGATCCGGGACCTGGTGGCCGCCGGGCAGGTGCACGGGCTACGCATCGACCACATCGACGGGCTCTATGATCCCGCCGGATATCTGGACCGGCTGCAGAAGCTGCTCAAGCCCCAGGCCGCAAGTCTGGGCTTCGTCACCGGCCGCTTTCCGGTCTATGTGGAGAAAATCCTGGAAGAACACGAAACCCTCCGCGGCCGCTGGCCGGTGCATGGAACCACGGGATACGACGCCCTCAGTGAGATCAACGCCGTGCAGATCGACTCCGGAGGTCTGGCCGAGCTGCGCGCCATGTACGAAGCCCGGGAGGGCGCTGGAAGCGCGGACGCCCATGCCGAAGGCGTGCGGGCCAAACGGCAGATCATGGACCAGGAACTGGCCTCGGAACTGGAAGTCCTGGCCACGGAAACCACCCGTTTGCTCAAGCGCGACCCGGCGACCCGGGACTTTTCCCGAGGCGAGATCCGCCAAGCCCTGCGGGAAATCGTGTCCCGTTTTCCAGTCTACCGAACCTATGTCGGCTCCAGGGGGCCTTCCGTCGAGGACGTCCGGGACCTGGACTGGGCCCTGGGCCTGGCAAGGCGGGCCCGGGCCGTGAGCCACCCCCGGCTCTTCGACGTGCTGGAGGCCCTGCTCAAGGCCTCCTGGCAAAAACGCACCAACGGCCGCCCCCGGGCCGACGTTCTGCGCCTGGCCCGCAAGTTCCAGCAGTTCACCGGACCGGCCATGGCCAAGGGCATGGAGGATACCACGTTCTACCGGGTCTTGCCGCTGATTTCCATGAATGAGGTAGGCATGGGGCCGAACCGAAGGATCAGCACGGCCGGAGATTTTCACCAGCAGATGCAGCGCCGTGTCGCGGACTGGCCCAAGGCCATGGTCACCACGGCCACCCACGACACCAAACGCAGTGAGGACGTCCGGTCCCGGATCGCGGTCCTTTCGGAACTGCCCAAGGCCTGGGCCGAACGGGTGGAACGCTGGCAGACCCTCAACCGCCGGGCCCGTCGCGAGTCCGCCCTCGGCCCTCTGCCCTCCAGCCGGGACGAGTACCTGTTCTACCAGACCCTGGTCGGTGTCTGGCCTCCGGAAGGACTCGGCCCGGACCTACCCGGAGCGGCGACTCTCTCCGCGTTGCAAGACCGATTACAAGCCTACATGGTCAAGGCGGCCCGGGAGGCCAAGATCAGCACCTCCTGGCTGAACCCGGACGAGGAATACGAACAGGCCCTGACCGACTTCACGGCCCAGGTCCTGGATTCCGGCCCGACGGCCGCACCGTTTTTGCGCGACGTCCAGGAGTTCGTGGCCAAACTGGCCGTGCCTGGCGCGTGCAACGCCCTGACCCAGACGATCCTGCGCCTGACCATGCCCGGAGCGCCGGACAACTACCAGGGTACGGAACTCTGGGACGACTCCCTGGTGGACCCGGACAATCGCCGTCCCTTGAACTTCACGGACAGATGGGATGGTTTACGGGAGTTTCAAGCCACGGAGGCCGAAGAAAATCAAATAGACTACGTAGCGTCGCTCAAGAGGACCTGGCACGACGGGCGTATCAAGCAGTACGTCCAATGGCGCCTGCTGACGCTGCGCCGCGCCCATCCGGAGCTGTTTCTGAACGGGAACTACGTCCCCCTGGAGGTTTCAGGGACCAGAGCGAACAACATCCTCGCCTTTGCCCGCATCCATCGGACCCATGGACGCCAGGCGGTCATCGCGGCCCTGCCCCGCCTCGTCGCGGACCTTTGCCCGCCGGACGGCGGATTTCCCACCGGTGAAGCCTGGTCGGCCACGACCATCGCCCTGAACACGGCCCTGCCCAAAGCCGGCAAGGAAGGACACTGGCGCAACCGTTTCACCGGACGGCCCCTCTCTCCCACGGACGGCGTGCTCACCGCGGCCGAACTCTTCGCCGACCTGCCCTGGGCGGTGTTGGTCTTCACGCGAACAGGCGGATAATCGCGGTTGACCAGCCTTCCCCTCGAAAAAAAAGCATCTACTCAGCACATTATGTTTCCGCTCTTGTTCCGGCAATCGGAATCGGGGTCGGGGTCGGAATCGGCATCGAAACAGGAAAAATATAGAACGCATCCCAGCGTTTTCGATCCCGATCCCGATTCCGATTCCGACCCCGACAGCAGCATAATTTTGTGCTGAATAGTTACAAAAAAAAGATTGATAGGACAGGCATGCTGCCTGTCCTGTTTCAATGTATCCGAAACGAAGGGAAGGTGGGTCAACGAATCAAAAGCTGATCCCGATCTCCGCGAACGGGCCGCTGATGTCCACGTCGGCCTTGAGGCCTTTTTCGTCGATGGAGATGGAGTCGTAACGGTACCCGCCGGCAAGAAAGAGGTGGTCCAGGGGATCGAAGCGCACCCGGCCGATGAGGCTGTAGAAATGGTTTCCGGCGTAGGTCACGCCGCGGGCCTCGGCCTCAAGGGCGAAGAAGTCCAGGGGCCGCAGGCTGGCTCCGGCGTAGAGCGTGGGTACGGGCAGAAGCAGGCTTTCGGACTCGGAAAGCCCGGCCTGCTCCTGACGGACCTCGATATCCACGTCCATCAGCCGCAGGTTCAGCCCCAAATCCACGTTGAACATGCCCAGGGTCGCCGCCTTCAGCCCCGGGATTCCGTAGAACAGGCTCACGTCGTACTGGTTCAGCCGCAGCTTGCCGTCGATGGGCGCATCCGCTGAAAAAGTCTGGTTCCCGAAGGTGAAGCTCCCTTTGGCCGTCCCCTTGCCCGAAAAGGTCGTCGGCGTGGCCATGAATCCGATATTGGGGAGGATCAGCGGGGTTTCCAGCCGAGCGCGGAAGAGCAGACCGGTCTTGTCGTCCAGTCCCAGGCTGCTTTCCAGGTCGAGCCGATCATGGCCCGTCTGGCCCTTGTAGGTCACGTCCCCGGAGGGGGACTGATGCCAGACGCCCACCGCCGCCTCGAACCCCGCGGCCCCGGCCCATCCGGGAAGAATTAGCACGATGCACGCCGCCAAAGCGGCCCAAAACTTGGTCACAGCAGCTTCTCCTCTGAAAGATTGATCAATTCCTGAAACGGAATGCACATCATGCCCATATTGCGCATGTCCTCGATATTGTTCGCCGCGATCCGCTCGGTCTGGGCGGAGCAGGCGTCCGTGGCCACGATCACCCGGTAGTCCCGGCCCAGGGCGTCCATGGCCGTAGCCCGGATGCAGTTGGGATACTGGGTTCCGGCTACGATCAGCGTCTCCGCTCGCAGACGACGCAACAGTAAATCCAGCTCCGTACCCAAAAACGCGCTGAAACGCTGTTTGGTCAACACGTAATCGCCGGAGCGCGGCATCAGCTCCGCCACGATCCGCGCCCCGGGCGTCCCGGCCACGCAGATGCCCACGCCGTTCTGAAACAGCTCTTGCCGGGTATATTCCACGTCGCTGCCGTCGGGCCGGTGTTCCCGAACCACGTGGATCACCGGCCAGGATCGCTTCCGGGCATGCTCCGCCAGCGCGGCGATGACTGGAATGGTCTCCCTGGCCCCGGCAACGGCGGCCAGGGCGTCGGGCAAAACGAAATCGTTCTGCATGTCCACGATCAACAGAGCGGGACTAAAAAAACCGGACACGGCGTCCTCCTATATCTCGTAATCCACCACGCTCCGGTCAACGACCACCTTCTTCACGAATTCCACGCAGCGCTGATGCTCCGGATGCTGTTGATAAACTTGAAGGGCGTCACGAGATTCCAGTTCGGAGTATAGAACAACCTGCCAGGCCGGAGAAGCCTGAAAGACATCCAGCCCGACCTCCAGGTGCAGCAGGCCCGGAATCTTGCCGTTCAGCGCCTCCAACATCTGCTTCATCTTCTTCCCGTTCTCCTCCGCCCCGGCCCCTTCGGCCTGGTCTTTCAACGTCCACATCACGATATGCTTAATCATTGGGTCTCTCCTCGATTCGGTTATGGGTTGTGAAATCTACTCCGCCTTGGGCGGATTCTTGTCAGCCGGGACGATCATCACGAAACGGGTTTCGGCTTCGGCCATCAATCGCTCTACCGCCAGGGCTTCCTCCGCTTGGAAGGTGGCTCGGAGTTCGGCCACGTAGCGGCCGACCAGCTCGCGGATATCCGTGAGTCCCTGTTCGGTGACGTCCCGGACGGCCACGTCCGCGCCGCTGGCCAGACGCCGTCGGATCGCGGCCTTGTCGAATCCGAATTCCGGGTAGAGGCATGGATAGACCACCCCGCCGGTCATGCCGGAGCAGATCCACGGTCCGGGGTCGCCGAGGATCACGGCCCGCCCGCCGGTCATGTATTCGAAGGCAAACCCTTTCAGGTGGGCGCGCACCGCCAGGTTGCCCTCTTCATCCCGGACCCTGGACGTGATCCGGGCTCCGAACACTGCGTCCGCGCCGGACATCCGAATGCAGGCCCGGGAGTCGGCGTAGTTCTGGACCATGAGCATCCCCCCGATGGCGCCGTAGGCGAAGCTCTTCCCCGTGGACCCGTCCACCCGGCGGCCCATCAGGTTCGCGCCCTTGAACACGCCGCAGGCCCCGCCAAAGCTGCTCTTGGCCGTGCCGTCCTGGGCCCCGCCATCCACCATCACTTCAATGCCCGGGATGTTGAAGGCGCACAGACCGTTGCCGGGTACCGACGAGTCCAGACGCAATCTGGCCCGGCGCTCCCCGGAATCACCGAACCGGCGGACCACGGCCCCGGCCAGGTAGGTGCCCATGGCCCGGTCCACGCTGCGCACGTGCTGATCCGTGTACCGGACCTCATGGGTCTGCTCGTCGGCGAACTCGGCCAGGGAGATGTCCGCCACCAGTTTGGTCAGGACGTTCAGCGGCTTGCGCACCATGCGCAGGGCTCCGGCGGGTCCGACGGCGCCGTCCATGGCCGGGCGGGCCAGGATGTCCGTCAGGGCCACGACGTCGAGGTGAGAGCTCTGGGCCAGAAAATCCGTGCGCCCGACCACGTCTCGAACCCGGCTGACGCCCAGGTCGGCCAGAATGGCCCGTATTTCCTCGCCGATACAGGTGAACAGCCGCACCAGGTTGCCGGTTTCCGCGGCCGCTTGCAGCGGAGTAAATCCCTTCACGCCGCGCTTTTCCGCGTCGGCCTTGGTCCGCAGCTGGGTGGAGATGCCCCGGGGGCAGGTGTCCAGGTGGCAGCGCTGGCAGCTGATGCAGCCCACGCCCATCAGAGCCGCGGTGCCCATGCCTACCCGGTCCGCGCCGAGGAAGATCACCTTCAGGGCATCCGCGCCGCTGCGCAACCCGCCGTCGGCCCACAGTTCCACGCCATCCCGCAGGCCAGACTCCACCAGTGCCCGATGAGCTTGACTCACCCCGATCTCCGCGGGCAGGCCGACATACTTCTTGCTGTGCTCCCGGGCCGCGCCCGTGCCCCCGTCGAAACCGGAGACCGTGACTATGTCCGCCCCGGCCTTGGCCACGCCCACGGCAATGGTGCCCACTCCGCTGGTCACCGGGATCTTCACCGAAACCCTGGCCATGGGGTTGGCGGTCTTCAGCTCGGTGATGATCTGGGCCAAATCCTCGATGGAATAGATGTCGTGATGATTGGAGGGGGAGATCAGGGCGATGCCCGGCTTGCAGTGCCGGGCCTGGGCCACCATGGCCGTGACCTTCTGGCCGGGCAGGTGCCCGCCCTCGCCGGGCTTGGCCCCCTGACCGATCTTGATTTCCAGAAAATCCACGGAATTGAGAAAAGCCATGTGCACGCCGAACCGGCCCGAGGCGATCTGCTGGCCCCGGTTGTGGCGGTATTTGCCGAGCATGTCCGGAATCTCCCCGCCCTCCCCGTTCATGCACACGATGTTCAGAATCCGGGCGGCCTCGGCGTAGCTCCGGAAGGAGTTCTCTCCCTGGGAGCCGAAGCTCATGGCCGGAATGACCAGGGGCATGGCATGACCGCCAATGGAGATGTCCACTTCGCTCATGGCCAGGGGCACGGCCTTGCTGGGCCGCGTAAAGCCCAGGACGTGCCGCAAGGCCACTGGACTCTCCTGTTCCAAAGCGGCCAGTTCCTGGGCCATCTCCCGAAATCCGGCCACCCCGGTGGCGGCCCGGCGCATCACCCGCCCGACCTTGGTGTTTCGGGCCGGGGTGCTCCAGAGTTGGGCCGAGGTTTCCCGAAGAGCCCTGTCCAGCCGGACATGGGCGATTTTTTCCAGCCGGGACAAGGACAGGCCGACATCCGGAGACTGGCAGAAGTTGGCGCACTTGAAGATTTTCGCCAGATCCTCGGCCAGGCCGATGGAGGAAAAAATCCGACCATAGCCGCACAGTTCATGGATGCCCATGGTGGACATGACCTTTTCCATGCCCTTCTGAAGCACGTCCATGGTGGTCCGGATCACGGTCTCGGCCGACCGGCTCTCCGTGGCGTGCTCCCGGGCCATACGCCAGATCATGTACGGATTAATCGCATCCGCCCCCAGTCCAAGCAGGAACATCACATCGTGCAGGTTGCGCACGGCAGCGCTGCGCACGACCAATGAACAGCGCCGCCGCAGTCGGTGTTTTTCCAGATAATTGCCGATCACGGCCAGGGCCAGGCCTGGATCGACATATACCAGTCCGTCGGAAAACGTCCTTGAATCGTCCAGAACCAGCAGCACGGCCCCGGCGTCGATGGCGGCCCTGGCCTCCAAACATAAATCGGTAAGACGCCGCTCCAGGCGGCCTTGGCCGTTGCCAGCAGGTCCGCTGCCTGGCCCGCTGTCTGGATCGTCGGTTTTAGCTTCGAACACCGCATCTAGGACGGCCACCCGGCCCGGGTCCCGACCCTGCCCCGAAAAAAAAGAAAGCACGGAGTCCATGGTCTGGGTGCCGAACTCCGCGGCCAACTGGGACAGAGCCGATCCGCAGACCCGGCCATCCAGGCAACCGCCCAGCAGCAGCGGCGTTCGCAGTTCCAGCCCCACGGCCCCGGACCGCTCCCTGTTGTCAATCTCCGGCCGGTCGCCGAGAATGCAGCGGGTGGTGAAATGGTCGGCCTCCCGCTCCCGGTCAATGGCCGGATTGGTGACCACGGCCACATTTTCCTTGAAAAACTCGGAAATGTTGGGCAACCCTTCCGGGCTCAGGCAGGCCAGCGGCCCCTGGTAGCCCATGGAGCCGATCAGCGCCCCGCCAATAATGGTCGCCGTTTTCTTGCGCATCTCCACATCGTACTTGTGCCAGCCCAGGGCCGCCAGCACGTTTTCCCGCACCATTTCGCCCGGCGACATCCGCGACCGACCGTCGTCGAGCAGGTTTTCCAAACCAAAAGCTCCCTCCGGCTGCTCCGGGACAGTTTGATACAACGTGCCGATCCGCTCCCGCAAACCGCTGCGGCCTTGCATCAGCCGAACCAGTTGGCGCTGAAAAGCCCGGTAGTTGAACACCACTGCCCGCCTACCGGTCAGGGACAGGATGGCCATTTTCTCCCCGGGAGCCAGGGGCACGGGGTCCGTGGCCGTGTCCTCCAAATCCACCACGCCCTTTTCCGAGGACAGATAATAGTTGTAGTCGCTCTCGCCGAACCACAACGGACGCAGCCCCAGGGCGTCCACGCTGCCGATGCAGACGTCCCCGTGCCGGGCGATGACCGCGGCCGGTCCCTGGGCCGATGGCGGGAAGAACCAGCGGTAAGTTTGATAGACCTTGCGCAGGTCCTCGGGATAATGCTCCACCTCACTGTGCACCGCCGGGAAGACCATGGCAAAGGCTTCGGTGAGTTCCAGTCCGTAACGGTGGATCAAGCCCTCGACGGCCCGATTCAGGTCCTGGGAATCGCTGCCCCCGGGCACGGGCTCGATGCCCAGATTACGCGACGCCCCGCGCAGCCGCTCAATGGTATTGATCTCGCCGTTGTGGGCCAGGATGGAAAATGGCTGGGTGCGCTCCACCGTGGGCAGGGTGTTGGTGGAATAACGACTGTGACCCAGGCAGATCTTGGACCGGGTGGCCGGATCGCGCAGCTCCGGATAGACCCGTTGCAGCAAATCCGGCCCGCCCCGGACCTTGTAGACCACGCTGTCCTGGGACAACGAAGCCACGTGCAGGTCCGGTTCCAGATCTTCCAGCTCCACCATCACCTTGAACAGCAATCGCCCGGAGTCAATGCGCACGTCCTGGCGGACCAGCCCGGCCACCTGCCAGAACAGCGGCGTCTCAACCCGGGCCATGGGCCCCAGCTCGTCGTCGTTGGTCCGTCCCCGCAACTCCAGAACAATATCCAGCCCCCGCAGGGCAAAGGTCTTGCGAACCGTGTCCAGAACGTCGTCGGCCCGCTCGCGGATCCGTCGGGGCAGGAGCAGATGGCCCACGAAAAACCCACTGGATTCGGCTAGATGGGGCGACAAGCCGGCTTCCAGGAGTCGGTGGCTCCACAGTTCCCGCGGCACGTCGGTCATGATCCCGCACCCGTCGCCCTCATCGTTGATGTCCCCGGATCGATGGGCCATCTTTTTCAAGGCCTCGATAGTTCGGACGATGTTGGCATGTGTCACGCGGCCGCGTTTGTCCACGAAGGCGATAATCGCGCAGGCGTCGCGCTCTTCGCAAATCGGTCGGCTGGAAGTGGTACTGCGGGATGGGATGAGCTTTGACACGAGGTCCTCCGTCTTGACATTGCGGAAATAGTGGGTTGGCGAAGAATCGACGTCCGTCGGCAAAGCTATGGCGGCGTCCTCGGCATCATTAGCCGACCGGGTGAAAGAAATCAAAAACTTCACGCGCTAAATCGCTCGGTTCAACCGTTCTATTCAACCGCTCGGTTCAGGCAATCAGTTTAGACGTTCAGTTCAGAAGTTCAATCCGGGCGCTCCACCAGATGCTTCCAATACCGCCGGGGCATGAAGCGGCGCTGCAAGGCTGGGTTACGACGTTCGGGCACGGCCAGGGACTGAACATATTCCCGCCAGAGATCCTGGAACGCGATTTCACGTTGGCTGAGCAGGGCGTCAACGTTGTCCGGAACCCCGACCACCGGGTGCAGGGTCTGACCGTCCCAGGCCACGGCCAGCCCGCGGCGTAGGTCGTGGATCACCCAGTTCTCACGGGGAAAGCGGCGTTGAAAATGGGGCGTCACGAACGGCAACACATTGTGGTCCGGCTCGAAGCGGGCGTACAGGGTTCCGTCTTGCAATTCCATGAACCGCAGCAGGCCGGTGACGCGGTGCGCCTCCTTGCCGACCTTGGCCTTCCAGTCCACCACCCGGCGCACGGCGGCGTTGGTCCGCATTCCCAGAACGTTTCTACCGGCCCGCAGCGTCAAGCGCGCGAACTCGTACAGCGGTTGTTCGGTGTCCTTAACCTCGGCCAGAAACACGTACATCACGTGTTGAACCGTTCCCTCTCCACCCGCTTGGCGCAAACGCTCTAGGAATTGAGCGGCCGTCTGGGCATGAACCGGAACCGGCGTCGGCGGCCACAACCTCGGCCGACCCCCAACCCCAACCTGAAAACCGCACCGCTCCAGCCCTTCCCCATCCGCCGCGGCAAAGGCGCACAGCAGCCCGTCAAAGCTGTTGTCGTAGGAGAAGATGCGTAGGGTTTGCTGCACAGGGAAAAAGTCCTTGTCAGAAAGTTCACCGCTTCCTAGATTCACGTCATGCAGACGCTTGAATATAAAAACTACATGGCTCGAGTCGACTTCGACGCCCGCGACAACATTCTGGTTGGCCGCATCACCGAAATTGAAGATATGGTGAGCTTCCACGCATCCACAACTGAAGAACTGAACGTGGCCTTTGTGGAAGCGGTTGAGGATTACCTTTCGACATGCAAGGCAATGGGCAAGCCGCCTAGTAGAACCATGTCCGATAAGGTAACTATCTGAAAAAACATCTTACCAAAGCGACAACTGCTTCATCCTCGGCGCACCAGGCTTTTCCAGGCCGCGGAGCACGTTTTCGGCCCGGGCCGGATTCCAGGTTTCGCTTTGCCAGAATTTGCCGCTGGCCGTGACGAAGAAGCGGGCTCGTTTCATGACCACGCCGAGCTTTTTGAGGTCTTCGGGATGCAGGGGGCCGAAGCGGCGGGCCGCGATGATTCTTCGGGCCGAACGGACCCCGATGCCGGGGATGCGCAGGAGCTGCTCCAGAAGAGCCCGGTTAACCTCCACGGGAAACAGGTCCGGATGGCGCAGGGCCCAGGCGGCCTTGGGATCGAGTTGCTCGTCCAGCCATTCGTGCTGGTCGTCGAAAAGCTCCGCGCTCCGAAAGCCGTAATACCGCAACAGCCAGTCCGCCTGGTACAAACGGTGCTCCCGGAGCAACGGCGGCGCGCTCAGGGCGGGCAGGCGATTATCCCGGCTGACCGGAACGTAGCCGCTGTAGTAGACCCGTTGCAGCCCGAACCGCCCGTACAGGGCCTCGGCCAGCCGCAAAATCTGCCGGTCCGGTTCCGGACTGGCTCCCACGATAAGCTGCGTGCTTTGCCCGGCGGGAGCGAACACCGGGCCTTTCGCGGTCCGGGCCGGAAGCCCCCGCCGGTCGTGCGTCGCTTCGCCGATCAGCTCGCTGATCCTGAGCATTGGCAGCAGCACTCCGTCCCGGGTCTTTTGGGGTGCCAGGCTGCGCAGGGAGGCCTCGGAGGGCAGCTCGATGTTCACGCTCAGCCTGTCCGCGACCAGACCGGCCCGCTGGATCAGTTCCGGCGCCGAGCCGGGGATGACCTTCAGATGGATGTACCCGCCAAAGCCATGCATGCGACGCAGATCTTCGGCCACCCGGACCATCCGCTCCATGGTCCAGTCCGGATTGCGGCAGACCGCGGAACTCAGAAACAAGCCCTCGATGTAATTTCGCCGATAAAAGTTCAGGGTCAGGTCCACGAGTTGGCCGACCGTGAACGTGGTCCGGGGCAGATCGTTGTCCCCGCGATTGACGCAGTACGCGCAATTGTACTCGCAGACGTTGGTATACAGAATCTTGAGCAGGGAAATGCACCGCCCGTCCGCGGCCCAACTGTGACAGATTCCGGAATGGGCCGGAGCGCCCAAGGTCGCCCCTTGGCGAACAGCCTTGGACCCACTGGAGGAACAGGATACGTCGTAGCGGGCCGACTCGGCCAGGATGGCCACCTTGCGGACCAGGTCCGGTCGATGAATAAACGCCGGGACGCCGCGATTCGATTCCTTTCCGCTGCCCGCAATCAAACCGGAGACCTTCTCCATAGTCTTCCCCTTTGCCAGCTCATCCTTGTTCGACAACCGATCCAGAAGATTTCAACGGACAATCGCATGCCGGTCAATCTTGCCTCGTGGGACAAGATTGATTATAAAGAATGATTAAGGCATACGGCAGCCTCGGATTGAGACACATATCTTCTTCACACAGGAGGTTTATCGGAAAATGAAACGGATTGCATTGTTTTTAATCACCAACATCGCCATCCTCGTGGTCTTGAGCATCGTCCTTTCCTTGCTCGGCTTCACGGGCATTCTTGATGAAACGGGCAGGGGTCTGGACTATGGTAGCTTGCTGGTCTTCGCCGCTGTTTTCGGCTTCGGAGGTTCGTTCATCTCCCTGGCCATATCCAAATGGATGGCCAAGCGCCTGACCGGGGCCAAGGTCATCACCTCGCCGCGCAATCAGGCCGAGGCCTGGCTTGTGGAAACCGTGAAAAATCAGGCGGCCCGTGCCGGCATCGGCATGCCTGAAGTGGCCGTTTACGACTCCGACGCTCCCAATGCCTTTGCCACGGGCATGAGCAAGAACAACGCCCTGGTGGCGGTGAGCACCGGGCTGATGCGCTCCATGACCCAGGACGAGGTGGAAGCGGTTCTGGCCCACGAGGTCAGTCACGTGGCCAACGGGGACATGGTCACCCTGACTCTGATCCAGGGCGTGGTGAACACCTTCGTGATCTTCATCTCCCGAGTCGTGGGCTACTTCGTGGACCGGGTCATCCTCAAGAACGAGGAAGGTCTGGGGCTGGGTTTTTTCATTACCAGCATCGTGGCCCAGATCGTTTTCGGCATCCTGGCCAGCGTCGTGGTGCTCTACTTCAGCCGTGAACGGGAATACCGGGCCGACGCAGGCGGTGCCAAGCTGGCCGGACGGGAAAAAATGATCGCGGCCCTGGAAAAGCTGAAACGGGGTGCTCAGGAACCGCTTCCGGAGCAGATGTCCGCCTTCGGCATCAACGGCAAACCCGAAGGCCACGGCCTGAAGTTGCTGTTCATGACCCACCCGCCGCTGGATGATCGAATCGCCGCCCTGAGGCGACAAAATATTCAGTAGATCCGATCTCAGACGTACCAAGATGCAAGGACGTCATTCGCGCATGCAATGACAGCCTTGCCCCTGTCGCGACACCGCAAAGGCCCACATGCTCACCAATACCTTCTGCCATCTGCCCCGCATCGGCAACGTCACGGAACGAAAAATCTGGGAGGTCGGCATCCCGTCCTGGGAAGAAGCCCGGACCAACGGCGGGCGACATCCGAAACTGTTCTCCAAGGCCGCGCTGGAAACTTTGGAAGAATCAGAGGACCGGCTGGGTAACGGGGAAGTGGATTGGTTCGCCCAGCGTCTGCCACGGAATGAAACTTGGCGGCTGTGCTCACATTTCACGGACCGCGCGGCCTTCGTGGACATCGAGACCACCAGCGGACCGGGGCAAGTGCACATCACCACCATTGCCCTGTACGACGGCAAACGCCTGCGCACCTACGTCCACGGTCGGAACCTGGAAGCATTTTGCGACGATATCCGGGAATACTCCCTGCTGGTGACCTTCAACGGCCGTTGCTTCGACGCCCCGATCATCCAGCGCGAACTTCAGACTCCGCTACCCGAGGCTCATGTGGACCTGCGCTTCGTGTTGCGCTCCCTGGGGATGAAAGGCGGCCTGAAATCCTGCGAAAAACAGATGGGCTTGGGAAGGAACGACCTGGAAGGACTGGACGGATACTTCGCCGTGCTGCTCTGGCACGAATACCAGGCAACCGGCGATGAACGGGCCCTGCAAACCTTGCTGGCCTACAACGCAGCGGACGTGCTCTCCATGCCGGTCCTGCTGGCCCACGCCTACGAGGCCAAACTTCGGGAAACCCCGTTCTTCACCGCCTCGCCACCCCGCCCGGAAATCCCGAAAAACCCTCACCAAGCTTGCCCGGAAATCATCCAACGCATCCGCAAGCGCTTCGGCCTGCGGTTTCTGCCGAAAATGCGCTAGGGATATTGCTGTTACTGAATAACCGTTTGTGAATTGGATGGTGCAGGCATCCTGCCTGCACGGACAGGCAAGATGCCTGTCCCACCATTTTGACATGCCTTTCGCGGAGCATAAAGCGCGGGCGGGGCAAAAACGGTAAATTGAGATCAGCCAACTCCTTGGTAGATAACTATTCAATCACCCTGGACAGACAGACACCGGATGCCCGACCAACGGCCTACGAGACTTTACTGCCCGGCGGCACGGGGTCCGACGGCGCCAGCAGGCGCAGCCCCTCGGGAGCGTGGACGGCCAAGACCATGCCCTGGGACAGGGTGCCGCGCAGTTTGCGGGGTTTGAGGTTGGCCACCACCACGACTTGGCGACCGACTAGATTATCCGGGGACCAATGTTCGGCGATGCCGGCCACGATGCTCCGCGGCTCGGCCTCGCCCAGGTCCACGTGCAGCTGAAGCAACTTGTCCGCCCCTTGCACCGGTTCCGCCGAGACAACCGAGCCCACGCGCAGATCCAGGCGCTGAAAATCGGCGAATTCCAACAGCTCCGCGGTGTCGCTTTGTTGTTGAGCGATTATCGCGTCTTTCTTCCCGCCGTCGCCCTTTTCAACTTTCCCTCGTGGAACAACCTTGGCCTGCTTGTCTTCAGACTTCTCGGCCTTCGGTGTTTCCAAGCGGGGGAAAAGGCTGGAGGACGCGGCCACTTCGGTTCCGGGCTCCAGGCCGCCCCACCGCAAAACCTCGTCGGCCAGATGCGGCCAGCGCTCCGCGGGAACGCGCTCACCAAGCTGGACCAGCATGGCCTCGCTTTCCTCGGGCATCACCGGCCACAGATGCACGGCCACCTTGCGCATGCCTTCCAGCAGGGTATACATCACCGTGCCCAGCAGGTCGGTCTGCTCCTGCTTGAACAGGGCCCAGGGCTGGGACGCGTCCACGTACTTGTTCAGCGCCCGGACCAGCACCCACAGGGACTCCAGCCCCATGGAAAACTGGAAACGGTGGAACTGAGCCTGGAAATTCTCCAGGCATTCCGATGCCAGGACGTGCAGATCCTCCTCTTCCGGACGGATCGGCCCGGGCGCGGGAACCCGGCCCTGAAAGTATTTGTGGGTCATGCTCAGAACCCGGCTGAACAGGTTGCCCAGGTCGTTGGCCAGGTCCGCGTTGAAGCGTATGCGCAACGCATCTTCCGAAACATTGGCGTCCTGGCCGAACTGCATCTCCCGGAGCAGGAAATACCGGAACGGGCCGCGTCCGTACTTCTCAGCAAAACCCAACGGCTCCACCACATTGCCCAGGCTCTTGCTCATCTTGGTGTCCTGGACCAGCCAGTAACCATGGACGTTCAAATGACGGTACAGCGGCAGGCCCGCGGACAGCAGCATGCAGGGCCAGAACACGGCGTGTGGCTTGAGGATGTCCTTGGCCACCAAATGCTGGGCCTGGGGCCAGAAGGTGGCGAACAGCTCCCCATCCGGCCATTCCAGCGCCGTGATGTAGTTCAACAGGGCGTCGAACCAGACGTAGGTCACGTACTCCGGGTCAAAGGGCAGCTCGATGCCCCAGGACAACCGGCTCTTGGGCCGGGAGATGCACAGGTCCCCCAGATCCTCCCGAAGCAACCCAAGGACTTCGTTGCGATAGCGTTCCGGCCGGATGAAGTCCGGATTGGCTTCGATATGTTCGCGCAGCGGTCCGAGGTACTTGGACATCCGAAAGAAATAATTCTTTTCCTGAATGTACTCCGGCGCGGTGAGGTGATCCGGACAAAGCCCGTCGCGCAGTTCCTTCTCCGTGTAGAACCGCTCGCAACCGAAGCAGTAATGTCCGCCATATTCCCCGTGATAGATGTCTCCCTGGTCGTAAATACGCTGCAAAAATCGCTGTACCCGCTCAACATGCCTGGGATGGGTGGTCCGGATGAAATCGTCGTACCTGTAGCCCAGCGCGTCCCACAGCCCTTGAAACTGGGCGCTGACGGTGTCCACGTACTCCCGCGGGGACACCCCCCGAGCCTCGGCGGCCCGAACAATCTTATCGCCGTGCTCGTCCGTGCCGGTCAAAAAAAAAGTCCGGCGTCCCATCAATTTCTGGAAGCGGATCATGGAGTCGGCCACGGCCGTGGTATAGGCGTGCCCCAGATGCGGCTTGGCATTGACGTAATAAATGGGCGTGGAAAGAAAAAAAGATTGCAAAGGAGTACCTCCTAAGGCGGATGTCAGGGGTCAGGAGTCAGAATTCAGGAGTCAGCAGTCATGAGTTTCTTTAAAAACGTGGCAGGCTACTCAGCTCATCCGTGCGAAAGCGGACTGGATAGCGGTACCGCGCCCGTCTTAGCGGGTATGACTGATTCGGAAACGGCATGGCAAATCAAGTCATTCCCGCGAAGGCGGGAATCCAGCGTCGGAATGAGACCTTACCCCGGATGTGCTGAGTAGTTGCAAAGCGCGACAATTCCTCGCGGTTGACGCGACATCCTCAGCTCTGCTCCTTGGAGGGGCCGGACTGTTTCTTGGACTTGCGCCGCGACGAGCGTGAACGGCGTTTGGACTTGCCTGGCGTGGCGGGGTCGGTCTCGCCATTGGGAGAACCGGCCGCGGCAGGCTCTTTTTTTACGGCCTTTGAATCGGAAGGCCGCGCCGCATCCGGTCGAGGCTTTCCCTTGCGCCCGGAACGCTTGCTCTTTTTCCGGGATGGGGCCGAGGATGGTGGGAGCTTGGCTTCGGGGTTCGTCTGGGAAGCTTCGGTCTGGTGTTCGGAAGACTCCGTCACCACGGATTCAGAAACCGGTTCAGGCCGGAACACCACTCGCGGAGGCTTAACATCGGCCCCTTCCGGCCTTCCTGGCTGAGGTCCGAACTCGCGGCGCTCCGACTCCACTCTCTCCTTGGGCAGGGAAACCAGACGTTTCCATTCCTCCAGGTCCACTTCCCTTTCTCCGCCGGGCTCCATAAAAACGGTCACGGTACCGCGGAAATAATTAGCCCGAATCACCTTGGCCGTTCCCAGGGAGGTGGGGAAACGCTTACCTACTTTCGGACATTGATTCAAAAATTCATCGTAATTGGGTTGCTCGAAGCTCAGGCAGCACAACAGGCGGTTGCAGACCCCGGAAATCTTGGCCGGGTTCAGGAACAGATTCTGCTCTTTGGCCATTTTGATTGTCGAGGGGGCGAACTGACGCAAAAAGCGTTGACAACAGACCAGTTGACCGCAATTGCCCAGGCCGCCAAGCATCTGGGTTTCATGGCGGGCCCCGATCTGACGCAGCTCAATCCTGGTTCGATAGGAGCGGACCAGATCTTTGACCAGCTCCCGAAAATCGATCCGGTTGGGCGCGGTGAAGTAAAAGACCATCTTGCTGCCGTCGAACAACACTTCCACGTCCACCAGCTTCATATCCAGGCCGCGCTCCGTGATGCATTCCCGGCAGTAGGCGAAGGCGTTACGAGCCAACTCCCGGTTTTCCCGATCCCGGATCAAATCCTCTTCCGTGGCCGGACGAAAAATGGACGGCATGCTGTTGTTCTCGGCGGAACCCGCCTCCCGGTCGCAACCGGATTCATTATCTGAAACACTGCTAAAAGCACAATCAAGAGCACTATCAGCAGCACTATCCGAAACACTTTCCGCGGCCTTTCCCACGTCAGTTCCAGACTCGCCGCACAATTCACCACCTTGACCGCTCAAACCCTCGCAAGCCTCGCCATCCTCCGGTACGGGCCGTTCCGTCCCGGCTTCGCCCCCGGCCAGGGGCGTAATCCTTTCAACCTTGCCCATATGCAGCTCGCCCTGCATCTGGACCAGGACATGGTCGCCCTGAGAGACCACATAGGGCTCGGAGCGGTACTGAAGGAGGCGGTTTCCGGAGGTGACGCGGACGGAAAGAATGTTGCTCATAAGATGTCCAGATCAACCTGCGACCAAGTGTCGGACGCGCTCCAGAACTTGGGGGATGCCGCTGGAGTCGTTGCCGCCGGCCTGAGCCATGTCCGGCCGCCCTCCACCACTGCCGCCCACCAGGGGCGCCAGTTCCTTGACCAGACTGGAGGCCGTGAACCGGGAGTGCAGGTCCTTGCTTACCGCCACGGTGAGCATGGCTTTGCCGTCGGCCTGGGCCGCCAGGACAATGACCCCGGAAGCGATCTTGGAACGCAAATCGTCCATCATCTCCCGCATGGTCTTAACGTCCTTGACCTCCACGGCCGCGGCCAAAAGCGCGACCCCGGCCACGTCTTCGACCTGGGCCGCCAAGTCCGCACCTTGGCCGGAACGCAGTTGCCCTTCCAGGGCTTCCTTCTGTTTGACCAAATCCCGGTGCTGGGCCAGCAGGTGCTGGATCTTTCCGGACAGATCCGACGGAGCTGCCTTGAGCAGCCCCGCGGCTTCACGAAGCAGCGCGGACTGGCCGCGCCAGTGCTCCAGAGCCTTGGTCCCGGCCAGAGCTTCAATTCGACGCACCCCGGCGGCGATCCCGGATTCGGAGAGGATCACAAAGCTGCCGGCCTGACCCGTGGAGCGCAGGTGGGTCCCGCCGCAGAGTTCCGTGGATACTCCGGGCACGCTGACCAGCCGGACCTCCTTGCCGTATTTTTCACCGAAAAAGGCCAGAGCGCCGCGCTGCTGGGCTTCTTCAGGCGTGGTCACGACCACGTCCAGAGGGATGTCGCCGAGGATGGCCCGGTTCACATCATCCTCCACAGCCCGCAATTCCTCGGGGGTCAGAGCCATGGTATGGGTAAAGTCGAACCGCAGCACTTCCGGGGAAACGTAGGAACCGGCCTGGCGGACATGCTCGCCCAGAACCTTGCGCAGAGCGGCCTGGAGCAAGTGGGTGCAGGTGTGGTGTCGGGCGGTGTCCAGGCGGGTCGTTTCAGTGACCAGCAGATCCACTTCCTGGTCCAGGTAAAGTTCACCTTCGCGCACGGCGATCCGCTGCACGGCCAACTCCTGGCCGACTTTGGCCACGTCGGTGACCTCGGCCATACCACTGGTGGAGCGCACCCGGCCCTGGTCCCCCACTTGGCCGCCGGAAGCCGCATAAAAGGACGTCGCCGCGGCCACCAGCCAACCGTCCTGCCCAGCAGTCAGCTTCTCCACGCTCTCGCCGCCAGCGTCGGTCAGGGCCGTGATCCGACTCCGGGCCGCGACATCGTCGTAGCCCACAAACCGGGTGGTCAGTCCGGCTTCCAGCAAATGGCCGAACAGCACGGAGGGATCAGCATCCCCGCTGCCCTTCCAAGCTTTTTTGGCTCGCTGCTTTTGCTCGGCCATGCACTCCCGAAAGCCCGCTTCGTCCACGTCGTAACCCTGTTTTCCGGCCACGTCGTGGACAATGTCCAAGGGAAAGCCGAAGGTATCGTACAGCTTGAAAATAGTTTCACCCAAAACCCGCCGCTCGCCCCGGGCCGTCAGGGCTTCCAGTTCGTCGGCCAGCAGCTTCAATCCCTTGTCCAGGGTCTGCCCGAAGCGTTCCTCTTCCTGGGTCACCACCCGGCCCATGAAGGTCCGGTTTTCCAGGAGTTCAGGGAAGGTCTCGCCCATCATGGCGCAGACGTGGTCGCAGACCGTGTGCAAAAAAGGTCCCTCAAGGCCCAGCAACCGCCCGAAGCGGAAGGCCCGGCGGATCAAACGGCGCAGGACGTAGCCGCGACCTTCGTTGGAAGGCACTATCCCGTCGGCCACCAAAAAGGCCACGGACCGGCCGTGATCCGCGATCACGCGCATGGCCGTGTCCCCATCGTCCGCCGCACCGTAGGCCTGCCCGGACAGCTCGGAAATCTGAGCGATCAACGGGGTGAACAGGTCGGAATCGAAGTTGGAGTACACGCCCTGGCAGACCGCGCTGATCCGCTCCAGGCCCATGCCGGTGTCGATGCTCGGCTTGGGCAGGGGGTGCATGGTCCCGGAAGCGTCGCGCTCATACTGCATGAAGACCAGGTTCCAGATCTCCAGATACCGGTCGCAGTCGCAACGCCCGATGCCGCAGTCCGGGCCGCAGGACATGGCCTCACCCTGGTCGATGAGAATTTCGGAACAAGGCCCGCAGGGACCGGTGTCGCCCATGGACCAGAAATTGTCTTTTTCATCCAGCCGAAAAATCCGTTCTCCTGGCACCTTCGCCACCCGCTTCCAGGTATCCTCGGCCTCGTCGTCCTCCCGGAACACCGTGACGTACAGCCGCTCCTTGGGCAGTCCCAGTTCCTCGGTCAGAAACCGCCAGGCAAAGTCCACGGCTTCGGCCTTAAAATAGTCGCCGAAGGAAAAGTTGCCGAGCATCTCGAAAAACGTGTGGTGCCTTGCCGTGCGCCCGACGTTCTCCAGGTCGTTGTGCTTGCCGCCTACGCGCAGGCATTTCTGGGAACTAACCGCCCGATTGGAATCGCGCTTCTCCTGGCCTAAAAAGGCCTTCTTGAACTGGACCATGCCCGCGTTGGTGAACAACAGCGAAGGATCTTCCCGAGGCACCAGGGAGGAACTGGCCACGACCTCGTGGCCGTTGCGGGCGAAAAAGTCCAAAAAGCGTTGACGAATGGATTCAGCGGTGATCACTTTTGGGTGCTCCTGAGATGGTGATGCCGAGGGGTGTGATGCTTATGCGGCTTCCGGAGTGTCCTGCTCCGCCGGAGTATCCGGCGCGCCGGTCCCCTCGGTCATGCCCAAATGACGCAAAAGCTGGTCCTCAATGGACTGGCGTAGATCCTGGTTTTCCTGCAAAAAGGCCCGAACGTTCTCGTAGCCCTGGCCCAAGCGCTCGGAGCCGAAGGAAAACCAGGAGCCGCTTTTGTCCACAACCTTGTGTTCCACGCCCAGTTCCAGGATCTCCCCTTCCCGGGAAATGCCCGTGCCGTACATGATGTCGAACACGGCCTCCCGAAACGGCGGGGCCACCTTGTTCTTGACCACTTTGACCCGGGCCTTGATGCCCACGGCTTCGTCCTTGTCCTTGATGGTCTGAATCCGGCGGATGTCCAGACGGATCGAGGCGTAGAACTTCAAGGCGTTGCCGCCGGGAGTGGTTTCCGGGCTGCCGTAGCCCACCACCCCGATCTTCATCCGGATCTGGTTAATGAACAAAACCGAAGTCTTGGACTTATGGATGGTCGCGGTGAGCTTGCGCAGGGCGTGGGACATCAGCCGGGCCTGGGAGCCAACCTGTGTCTCGCCCATGTTGCCTTCCAGTTCGGA
The DNA here is from genome assembly GCF_003046795.1 of Desulfonatronum sp. SC1. Classification (NCBI taxonomy): domain Bacteria; kingdom Pseudomonadati; phylum Thermodesulfobacteriota; class Desulfovibrionia; order Desulfovibrionales; family Desulfonatronaceae; genus Desulfonatronum; species Desulfonatronum sp. SC1. The sequence goes on from NZ_PZKN01000019.1 coordinate 60,634, forward strand.
CTGAGGGATCAAAGCCGCCACGGAGTCGATGACGATCAGATCCACCCCGCCGGAACGGACCAGCATGTCCGCGATGTCCAGGGCCTGTTCACCGTAGTCCGGCTGGGAAATCAGCAGTTCGTCGGTCTTGACGCCCAACCGGCGGGCATAGGTCACGTCCAGGGCGTGCTCCGCGTCGATGAACGCGCACACCCCGCCCAGCTTCTGGGCTTCAGCGATCATGTGCAGGGCCAGAGTGGTCTTGCCCGAGGATTCGGGGCCGTATATCTCAGTCACCCTGCCACGGGGAATCCCGCCGATGCCCAGAGCCAAATCCAGCCCGATGGAGCCGGAGGGAATGGCCTCGATGGCCTGATGCGCGTCGTCGGACAAGCGCATCACCGAGCCCTGGCCGTATTTGCGTTCAATGGTGGTCAGCGCGGTCTGCAACGCCTCCCGGCGGGCGTCCTGCGCCTCAACAGCGGGTTTGCGGGCCATGATCATCTCCTTGGCATGCCGTAAGATTGAACAAACTAAAAGTCGATAAGAATAGCAAAAGTCCACCCCATGAGCAACCGAGCGCGCCGCGGCGTATTCGACCCAGCAATTAAGGATCAGCAGGCCCACTGGATCAGATAAAATTGAATCCGAACTTCCAGCCGCGCATGTCCTCTCCGGTGATATACGAGCCGCTCAGGGATATGCGGGAGAACAAATTGCCGAAGTCGCCCACGTCGAGAATGAACCCGAGGCCGAACTCGTAGAAGTGATGCATCTCCATCCCTTCACTGAAGTCCGCGAACAAATCCGTCCGGGTCAGAAAGGGCTTGACCGCCAAATCCTTGTCCCAGAGGGTCAGGCCGGTGGGAAGCTCATAATCGAGAGTGGTTCCCAGAAAGCCGCTGTGGACGGTAAAGTCGGCATACCTGCTTTTCGAGCGCCAAGGCTTGGCGTACACGTAGGCATACTGCAGATCAAAACCCAAAATCCCCGGCCCCAACGGGTAATCGATTTCGTGTCGGAGACCGGGGCTGATGGAGTACAGATCAACGGTTGTGTTAAAGAGGTCACGGTCCAGAGAGGGATATTGCGTTACCAGTTCTCGCATAAAGCGTGTATTGTAGTCATACTTGTATGTGATGTGACTGTACGCGAAACCGAGGGTGGGTTCGATGAAAAAACCGGGCAGGTATTCCCATTTCACGCCCGGAGTCAGGCTGATGCTGTGGGTCCGGCTGCGATCGCGATCCTTGACGTCTCGGTCTTCGGGGAAAAGGTCCGAAGATCGATAGGAAATGGAGGTTCGGGCGTAGCCGTAGGAGAATTTCAAAAATGGTCGGGTCCGGCTTTCCGGGGGAGCAAAGTAGTATCTCAGCGGCGCTTTGACGACATCCATCTTGAAGTCGCCTCCGGCATCGCCGTCAAAGACGAACCCGCCCTGGGTGACGCCGGTTTGCGAAGTGAAAGAGACGAATATCGAGCTGGTGATCTTGAAATACTCCTGACTCAAACCGCGGATATACGCTTCCAAATCCGGAGGAAGCTCGTCAGCCATGCCAGCCTTTGGGGCCATCAGGATCAGGATTGCCAGGACGGTGAAAGAAAGAAGACGTTTCATGAAGTGTACCCTCCAATCGTGTTCATCGATATGCCGAATGCGTCAATTGAGGTCGTCCGTGAAACAAGCCCGACCAATCCCTGCCTCCGCTCCAGGACAACGATTTTCAAATCAAAACCCCGGACAACCTGCTTATGCAAACTATATTCCGCCGGAGCATTTCGCAACAACACAAAATGTTTCTGAGTGTTGGAAAAGAAGAGGCAGGCCTGCCCGACTCCCCTCTGAAGCCGGCTTTGCCTCGCCTTCCCGGACATGGTAGCGATGACGCCGTCATGTCCCGCGCTGTCTCCTCCCCCGCACTCCCAGCGTCGCTTCAACGTTTCCTAAGCGGCCTGCACCGGGCCTCGCTGCCCACGGACGGGGTTTTTCTCGTCGGCGGCGGTGTCCGGGATCTGTTGCTGGGCCGCCCCCTGAAAGACGTGGACCTGGCCTGCCGCGATGCCGAGGCTGTTGCCCTTGAACTGGCCAAGGCCCTGAACGCCCGCTTCGTTCCTCTGGGCCGGGATCATGATCCTCCAAGTTTTCGGGTGGTTCCACGTGACGCCGATCCAGCCGGGCTCCCGATCGAGCTCCTGGCCGCCCCCCTGCCTGGCCCCTGCTTTCTGGACGTCACGGAAATCCATGGGCGGGACATCCTCGAAGATCTGGCTCGCAGGGATTTCACGGCCAACGCCATGGCTCTGCCTCTCGGACTGCTTCCGGAGGCTCTGGCGTCCACGGAGAACCACGCCGCCAAAAAAACCACCTGGCAGCGGGATTTGCTCGACCCGCACTTGGGCCTCCATGATACTCTCCAGGGCCTGATTCGCCGCACCGGGCCGCGGACCATGGCCGAGGATCCGCTACGCATCCTACGCGGATTCCGCATGCGTGCGCAACTGGGCTGGGCCATCGAACCGGCCACGCTGGACGACATGACGCGTCACGCCCAGGCCCTGGCCAGGATATCCGGAGAACGAATCCGATCCGAGCTGCGACTGATTCTGGAATGTCCGGGAGGCGGACGATTGATGGCGGAAATGGACCGGGTCGGGGTGCTGGCCGTCCTGTTTCCGGAGGTGCGGGAGATGCGCGGGTGCGGCCAGAACCACTTCCACCATCTGGACGTGTTCGAGCACTCCCTGGCCGCGGTGGCACAATGCGAAGTCCTACTCGCGGATATCGAGTCCGTGTTCGGCGAGCTTCGGGAGCCGATCCTGGCCACGCTTGCGCAATGGCGGCTGCCCTGGCTGAAACTGGCCGTGTTGCTGCACGACATCGGCAAGCCTGGAACCAAAGGACGCCGGTCCACGAAAGAGAACACGGAGCGGATTACCTTTTACGGGCATGACGCCCTGGGCGCGACCATGGCCGAATCCATTGCCTCCCGGCTGCGGCTGTCATCCGCGGAGAGCAAATATGTCGTCGGCTTGATCCGCCACCACCTCCACGTAGGCGTTCTGCTGCGTCCGGAAGCCAAGCTCAAGGCCCGGTTGCGCTGGATGCGCCGCCTCGGGTCGGATCTGATCCCCGCGATCCTGCTCTGCCTCGCCGACATCCGCGCCACCCTCGGCCCGGCCAGTTCGCTCCAGGAGCACCAGACCCAGGAAGCCCGAGGCGTCGCCCTGATCCGGGAATTCCTGGAGCAGACGCGAACCACCTTCAGCGCCCTCCCCCTGGTCAACGGCCACGACCTCCTGGCCCTGGGCCTGCCCCCCGGTCCAGCCCTGGGCCGAACCCTCGGGTTGTTGCAAGAGGCTCAGGACGCCCGAGAAATCTCGACCAGGGAAGAGGCCCTGGCCCTGGCCGACCACCTGGTGTCCGGACGGAGCGCCAAAGTTTGATCGCGAAATCTTCAACCACAGTGCTCACGATCCACTCACCATACCCGGCGGCAGGGTGCAGAAATCGACGTTGCGATAGAGCATCTCCCCCACGGCCACGACACCGGCAACCAGACACGGAGAGGTGTTGATCTTTCCGGTATATGGACGCCAATTCATAACAAAGGAGCCGTCAGATATGCTGCGCGGGAAACCACGCGAAACCAGAACGGTTGCGTGTGAATATCTGCCGCGGTCATTTTCCTGGACCGTAGGAAGTCACGTTCAAACATTTGTTCCACCTTTGATGTAAAATCGTTGTCCTCGACTACGGCCGTGACTTCAAAATTCAGGCGAAACGAACGATTGTCCAAATTGATTGTGCCTACTCCGGCAAGATTTTCATCCACAACAAAGGCCTTTCCATGCAGAAAACCGGCTTGGAATCGATAAATCTGGATATCAGCATCAAGAATTGAACCAAGAAATGCGTATGTCGCAAAATAGACCAGCAGGTGATCTGGGCTCTCAGGAATGACGATGCGCACATCCACACCCCGCAAGGCCGCCAGCTTCAAGGCTCCCATGACACCCTCGTCTGGAACGAAATAGGGGCTGGAAATCCAGATTCGACGTTTGGCCGTATGAATCAGGTATTGCATGAACAGGCTGGCTGTCTCAAGTCGATCAGCCGGACCGGAAGGAAAAATCAAAACAGGGGCATTGGCGACTTGGGCCGCTGTCGGTTTCCATTCCAGATCAGGTATCTCACCTGTGGTCCAGAACCAGTCTTCCAAGAACGAAATCTGCAATCCCAGAACGGCTGGGCCGCTGATGCGCAAATGCGTGTCCCGCCAGTCACCAAACCTGGCATCCATGCCCAGGTATTCGTCACCCACATTGAATCCGCCAACCCAGCCATACTTCCCATCCGCAACCACGATTTTCCGATGGTTACGGAAGTTGATTTGAAAGGGCAGGATAAGCCCTTGGGAGGAATTAAATCGGCGAACGTGTATTCCCGCGGCGGACATTTCGTTGATGAAAGACCGAGGCAAGCGATAGCTGCCAATGGCATCGTACAGAAAAAAGACGCGAACTCCTTGATGGGCCTTGTGAATGAGTCTGCTTTTCAATTCCTGGCCCAAGGTGTCGGCCCTGACAATGTAAAATTGAACAAGCAGGTAATCCTCAGCAGCGTCAATCCCTTCAAAAATACTTTGAAAGGTTGCATTACCATCAATCAGCAAATCCAACTGGTTACCCAACAGAAAAGGCATTTTTGCCAGTCTTTCCAGCGCCTGTAAACGATCACTGGGGGGTGTGGGGTTATGCACAAAAGAGTTTACATGGTAGAGCTTGGTTGTCAGCACTTCCGCAAGGATGGAGTCCTGTTCACGTCTGGCCGACACATAACCCTGAAACTTCGTTCGCCCAAAAGCCCAGTAGGCTGGGACGGCAACATAAGGAAACGTATTCAGAGTAACCACCCAGGCAACGGTTCCTGGCGCCGTGCGCGTGGACATCAAGGCATTGATGGAGGTTAGAAAACCCAATGCATGCATGATAATGACAATAAAAGCCACCAGTACGCTTTTTCGTTTGACCAATGGCCGTCTTGATCCAGGGCAGCCGTTTTCGTTATCGTGCATTGCCACCTCTTCCGGTTCATGCTCCAAACAAAAAATTGCCGTAACTACTCAGCACATACGGTGCATGACCATTTACAAGTACTGGATTCCGGCTTTCGCCGGAATGACGTCTTCTACCATGTCGTTTCCAAGTCAGTCATGCCGGCGAAGGCCGGCGCGTTTCCGCTATCCAGTCTGATTCTCCCACCGATGAGTTGAGTAGTTACAAATCGCCAGCGTTCATCCCAGACTCTCCGCCTTATTCATTCTTCTCGGAAAGTGGAACAACCAGTATCCTGTCGATGCGCCTGCCGTCCATATCCACGATTTCAAAACGATGGCCTACCCGGTCAGGTTCCAAGCTCGGAAACCTGGCCAGAAAATCCTGGACCCTGGCGGCAATGGTCGTTCCGCTCACGGCCCCGGTCAAAATGGCCACCATGGTGATCCCGATCTGGGCCGTGGACAAAAACTTGTCCATCTTGTTCTTCAACAGCAACGCCACGCGGGCCCTGCGGTTGCCCTCGTCGGCCTGGGCCTTGAGCCGCGCCTTGCGCGCCGCCACCAGGGCCATCTCGGACATGGCGAAAAAGCCGTTGACGAGAATAAGGACAAGAATGAACACGGCTTCGAGTGAAGCGTAGGACACGTAAACCCTCCTGTTCAGGCTGGATGCATGCCGATCAGATGAGATGATCAAAAAAAACAGCAGAGTGGCGGCATAATGCCGGCCCACTCTGCTGTCGGCTGGATTCAGCTGGTTTTGAGACGCCTTGATGTTGTCAAACGCATGCCGCTATTCGTCTGACGATTCCCCTGTGCCGACGCTCATCCAGACATTTTCCTTGAAAATCGCCTTTTTCATTGGTTCTCCGCAGCAGACCAGCTCTCCGCCACCGGCCTCTTTCACTTCCACGACATTACCGCACAACTCACACTTGTAGCTTTCTCCGACGCTGGGCATGACTGCCTCCTGGTATTGTTACATGTTGTGAGACAAAAATACGAAGTGCAGGGTCGCACCAAAGGCTACTCTTCACGCTTCTTGCTCTGCCCTTCTTCCCGCCCTTCCTGATACCCCTTTTCAAATGCCGTTTTCGCCCTGGAAAAACTCGCCTTCCAGACCTCCCAGGAAGATTCAACGCCCTGCTTGAGTTCTTCCCAGGCGGATTCTCCCGCGCTCTGGAGGTCAGCGACTTTGCCCTCCAGTTCCTGACGCTTTGTCCGCAACTCTTCAAGTTCATGCTGATACTTGATTTTCGCATCCGCTTCGGCCTGGTCCGCCTTGGCAGTCAATTCGTCGATGTCCGCGTTCCATTCATCAATTTTGGCTTTCAATTTCTGGACATACGCATCACGTTTTTCCGACATGATCTGTCACCTCCTTGTTAAATTCGTCATTTTGGGACCACGGTCCACATTACGCCCCAGCCCTCCAATTCCACCCCGCTTCCTTTACGTTGGGCGTAAGGCGAAACGTAAATGGCATCCAGTGAATCGGGATCATTTTCCAAGTCAAAATTCGTCAGGAACGACTTGGAACCGAGATTTCCGGTCATGCGCAAGGTTCGGCCATCGGTTAAGGGCCAGTTCACGATCAGCACGCTGGGCTCCTGGATTTGCCATGTGGCGGCTCCGGGCTGCATCAATCCCAGCAAGGGCACGATGCGTGCCTGACGCAAGGACAGCAGATCCCGGTAGAAGGTCAGCCACTGGGCGTGCTCCACGGAATAGCGCTCATCCCAGTTCAACACGGCGCTCTGGGCCGTGGCCGGATCGTTGGGGTCCGGGATGCGCTCGCGCATGCCCGGGTCGGCGAACTCGGGAAAGGCCGCGAACTCCTTGCGCCGGCCTTCGCGGACCGCATCGGCCAGGTCGCCCTGAAAGTCGCAAAAAAACGGGAAAGGCCGCTCCGTGGCCCACTCCTCGCCCATGTAGAGCATGGGGATTTGAGGAGCGAGCAGGTACATGGCCGTCAGGGCCGTGCGCTTTTCCAGCGGGGCCAGTTGGGGCAGCCGCTCCCCCAGGGCCCGATTGCCGATCTGGTCGTGGTTCTGAATAAAGGCCACGAAGGCTTCGGGCGGGAGATGGGCACTGGGCTCGCCCCGGGCCTCGCCCCCCCGATGGGCTGAGGGTTCACCCTGGTAGGCAAAACCCTGAGCCAGGCATCGGCCCAGCCGGTCCAGCGCGTTGTCCGCGTAGTCCGCGTAGTAGCCCTGGGTCTCCCCGGTGCCCAGCACATGGTAGACGTGGTGGATATCGTCGTTCCACTGGGCCACGTAGTATTTCGGCTCACCGGTTCCCTCCCGGTTAAGAAACCGGGCCTGGTTGGCGTCGTTTTCCAGAACCAGGTGCACGTGTCGGTCCTGGGGGAACGCCTTGGTCACGGTCTGAGCCAATTCCTCCAGAATATGCACGGGACCGTCATCCTGGATGGCATGGACCGCGTCCAGGCGCAGGCCGTCAAACCGATACTCTTGCAGCCAGTACACGGCGTTGGCGATGAAAAAGTCCCGGACCTGGGGCACGGAAAAATCAATAGCCGCCCCCCAGGGGGTCTGGTGGGCCTCGGTGAAGAACTGAGGAGCGTAGAGATGCAGGTAGTTTCCTTCCGGGCCGAAATGGTTGTAGACCACGTCCAGAAAAACCATCAGCCCCAGCCCGTGGGCCTCGTCAATGAGACGCCGCAATTCCTGAGGCGAGCCGTAGACCGAATCCGGGGCAAAGGGCAGCACCCCGTCATAGCCCCAATTGCGGCTGCCCGGGAAATCGGCCAGGGGCATCAGCTCCACGGCCGTGACGCCCAGTTCCTTGAGATACGGCAACCGCGCCCGCACCCCGTCGTAGGTGCCTTCCGGCGTGAACGTGCCCACATGCAGTTCGTAGAGCACGGTTTCCGCCCAGGGCCGCCCTTTCCAGTCCGAATTCTCCCAGGTGAACCCGGCGGTATCCACCACCTGGCTCGGCCCGGAGAGGTCCTCAGGCTGAAAGCGCGAACCCGGGTCCGGGACCAGGGTCTCGCCGTTGATCTTGAAATGATACAAGGAGCCGACCCCGGCCTCGGGAACCAAAACCTCGTGCCAGCCGTCCCGGGTAGTCGGCATGGCCACACGTTGCTCCTGATCCTGCCCCACCAGGACCACGTCCACCTGCTTTGCCCCCGGAGCCCAAAGCCGGAAACGAACGCCGTCGGCCTCGAGAATTGGGCCAAAGGGGAGCGTCCTGTTGTCAAATGCAAACTGTCTGTGCATGGCTCTTTATCCTTGATTATTAATGCATTAGCTTCAGGTCTCCCAGCCGAACGTTCATTAGCTTCAATATCTGGAGCCGCGTGGTCCGGCCAGAAACCAGATTATCAATCCGATCAGGGGCAAAAGAAGGATCAGAACGATCCAGAACACCTTCGACCCAGTGCTCGCCCGGCTTTGAAAAATCTGAACAATAGCCCAGACACAGGCGATGAGCAGGATCAAACTGAAAATTCCGCCGATTTCAATCATGGTTTCCTCCTAAACACGCGGTTGTACGCAACCGGATTTCGCGGCTGGACCCGATTTCGGGCCACCCGTCTCAGCCAGTGTTCGCTCAAAAATCGTCCGCAACATAAACTTTGCTTTTGGCCGTGACCCCGGCTTCTTCAGCATACCCCGTCCACATGCTGTCAGCTTCTCGAACCTGATCGAGCATTTGGGATATCTCCTTGGGCTTGAGCAGGTAGTGCTTGGCCCCGGTTTTATGGACTCCAGAAGAATTTCCTTGTTCGCGTGGGAACTGACCATGATCGCCTTGGCTTGAGGAAACTCGGAGAGGATTTTTTTCAGGGTCAAGATACCGCCGCGCTTTTGCTCGCTCTCTCCCATCGACATGTTGATGTCCATGGTCACCAGGTCCGGCTGGTGCTTTTTGTACAGTTCAAAGGCTTCCTGTCCGGAACCGGCCTCAGCGAGCACTTCGTGACCGCCGTCCTTGAGGAGCAGTTCCATCATGTTCCGGATGATCGAGGCGTCATCGACAACAAGAATTTTGGCCATATCTGAATTTTCCTCCGTGAAAATTGCCAAGTGATAAAAGGTGGAGCACGACAACGACATTTTTATGAACCAACCGACACCGCTAAAGATTTAACCACGGGGATCACGGGGGGCACGAAGAAAATATTCCGAAAACCAGAGTTTCTTTCCCCGCGGTCCCCGTATGCTCCATGGTTAAACATCTTGGCCAGACGACGGAAATGGAAGTTCGCTGTAGTTGAAGTTACTCTTTGTTTATGACTTTCCGGGCTCCGTAAGGCCCGACTCGGAAACCGCCTGGGCAAAGCGCTCCCATTGCTCGTTGACTTGGACCTCCAGATCACCCAGGTCGTCAAGTTCCTCGTTTTTCGCGGCGTCTTCGATCTTCCGAGCCAGCTCGGACAAAGCCGCCGCGCCGACCGTTGCCGCAGTCCCTTTGAGAGTGTGGGCCTGAGCCTGAATCGCCTTCTTCTCTCTCTGGCGCAAAACCTCCTGCAAGGCGGCCACCATAGCCGGAAGTTCCTGGACGGCTTGGCCCAGGATGCTCATGGCCAGAGTTTCGTTTCCACCAATTCGGCGCAGGTAGTCCGCTTTGTTGAAGGCCGGGATGTCCTCTTCGATCCTCTCGGAAGCCGTATTGCCTTCTTCGGGAATCGCCTGAGCCTGAAGCTCATCTGAAGGTGACTGTTCCTCCTGGGAATTATTCATGGGTGCACCACAAGCCTCGCCGCCCTGCCTCTCCGGGCAGCCTCTCACCTCACCCTTGGGTAGCCACCGTTCCAAAACCTCAGCCAACTTGAACAGCTCCACGGGCTTGGTCACGTAATCGTCCATTCCCGCTGCCAAAAATCGCTCCCGGTCGCCCTGCATGGCATGGGCGGTGAGAGCGATCACCGGCAGACGCTGGTGGGAGGGATGAGGGCTGAAACCTGAATCCTGAGGATCAGCAGTCCGATCTCCGACATCCGACATCTTACTTCTGTCCTCCGCCGCACGAATGCGCCGCGTAGCCTCCAACCCATCCATTTCCGGCATCTGCACATCCATCAACACCAGATCGTACGGAATAGAGCGCAGCGCCTGGAGGACCTCGACCCCGTTGGCCACGGCATCGGCCTTCAGGCCCAGGTTCTTGAGCAGGGCCAGGGCCACCTTCTGGTTGGTGCTGTTGTCCTCTGCCAAGAGGATACGAGCCTTGCTGTTCAAGAACAGATGTTGCGATTCGCGGGCGGTATGGCGGGTAGCAACAGGTTGCTTCGTGCCACTGCCATCACCTGTTGCAAGGGCCTGAGAGAGCACTGCCTTCAGCTCACCGGGACGAATCGGCTTGACGGCATACGCGGTGAACCCGACCTCCTGGAAGCGCCGGGCATCACCCCGAGCCCCCAACGAGGTGAGCATAACCAGCTGCGTATCCTTCAACCGACCATCCGCCTTGATGGCCCGACCCAAGGCCTCCCCGTCCATACCCGGCATTTGCATGTCAATGATGGCAAGGCGAAAGGGGTCGTTAACGTCCAGGGAGCGATAGAGCGCCTGAAGCCCTTCCGGACCACTGGATGTTTCCTCAGATCGCAGGCCCCACACACTGAAACGAGCGGAGAGAATTTCACGATTTGTGGCGTTGTCGTCAACAATCAATACATGCACCCCGGCCAAGTCACTCGGCGGCGACAATTCCTTCTTCGCCGCATCGGCCTGGAGGCCAAAACGAACCGTAAACCAGAATGTTGAGCCTTGCCCCTCGACACTGGTCACGCCCACCTCTCCCCCCATTAACTCGACCAACTGTTTGGAGATGGCCAGCCCCAAACCGGTGCCGCCATATTTTCTCGTCGTGGAAGCATCCACCTGTGCGAACTTCTCAAACAGCACGCCAATCTTGTCCTCCGGAATACCAATGCCGGTGTCCTGGACGGTAAACAGCAGGGTTATGGTTGATGGCTGAGGGGGATGAATGCTGGTATGCTGGTATACGGGGATGCTGGGATGGATGTCTTGCTGAATGGAAGTTACCGCTGGCACATCGGCCTGGGGCAGATCGGGTTGTTCAAGGGAGTCTGAAATGCGGGCTGGACGATCTGCCTCTCCAATTCCAGCATTCCAGCTTTCCAGCTTTCCGGCATTTCCATCCGCCTTTCTCACTCTGATCACCACCTCACCCTGGTAGGAGAATTTCACGGCATTGCCGGCAAAATTGTTCAAAATCTGGCGGAGTCGGCCCGGATCACCTTGAAGCGCCGTGGGTACGTCATGGTCGGCGACACAAATCAGTTCCAGGCCTTTGTCGTGCGCACGCAGAGCCATGGTGGCGGCAAAGTCGTCCAGCAGGCTCTGCAAGTCAAAATCCAAAGTCTCCAGATCAAGCTTGCCAGCCTCTATTTTTGAGAAATCCAGGATGTCATTGATCAATTCCAGCAATAAATCCGCGCTGTCCTTGACGATCTCGGCATAGCGGCGCTGCCCCTCGGACAGCGGAGTGTCGAGCAATAAGCCGGTCATGCCGATCACTCCGTTCATGGGGGTTCGGATTTCGTGGCTCATGTTGGCCAAAAACTCGGACTTGGCTCGCGTGGCCTGCTCGGCCGCGACCACAGCCTTGTCCAGCTCGACATTTTTCAGCTCCATGTCCAGGGCATAAGCTTGCAATTTTTCCTCGGCCTGCCTGCGCTCAGTGATGTCGCGTATCACGCCGACGGCATGCCAGCCGCTGCTCAGCTGCATTGCGGACAGAGACAGCTCTATGGGAACCTCGCTGCCATCGGACCGGCGACCTTCCAGTTCAAGAGTCCTGCCGACGGCTCCGCCCTGACCGGTTGCCTGAAATCGTGGCAAGACTTTAAAAAACAGCGCATGATAGCGTTCTGGAGCGATCAGCCGGTGCAACGATTTGCCCAGCGCCTCTTCTTGCGAGTAACCGAAAAAACGCTCCGCCGATGGGTTCCAGAAGACGATGGTTTCGTCAGGGGCCATCATCACGATGGCATCATGAGCAGAACCGGTGATGGCCTCGAGGCGCAATTGCTCGTTTCGCAATTCCTGCCGCTGCATGTATTCCTCGGTCACATCCCGGAACACCAGTACCGCGCCGGTAACATCCCCCAATGCATCATGGATGGGTGCGCAGCTCTCGGCGAGATGACGCTCCGTGCCGTCCCGGGAAATGAGCAGAATATCGTTAATCAGCTCCACGCCCACTCCTTCGTTGAGCGTGTGCATCACGGGATTGGCGGCGGCCTCACGGGTCAAGCCGTTGATAATATGATAGACTTCCTCCAAGGGACGACCAGCAGCCTCGGAAGCGGTCCAGCCGGTGAGGACCTCGGCCGCGCGGTTGAGACTGGTGACCCGTCCCGATTTGTCACGGACGATCACCCCGTCCCCCATGGAACGCAGGATGGCGAAGAGGTGTTCCTCACTGTGCCGCAATGCCTCGCCGGCTGATTCAGCCTTTTCCACCATCCGTTGCATGGGCCGCACCACCAAAGCCGGCACAAAGAACAGGCCGTTGACCACGGCCGTTGCCAGCAGCAACAAAGCCGCCACGGCCATGATCAGGTTCATGGTCCTGGTCAGTCTAACCTGGTTCATGACTACCTGTTCTGCCAGCCGCTCAAGACGAACGCGCAGGGAATTTTCCAGATGTCGGACCGTCTCCATGGCCAAAGCGGCATCTTGAGTGCGATTTTCATGAAAAAGGGCCACCGCGGTCACGAGGTTCCTGTACAATTCCCGGTAGGTGACCCAGAGGTCTTCGCTCTCCGGAACACCTGATCCGATCAGACCACGAATCACTCCTTCCAGATCCCTGGAAACCCGGGCCGCGTCCACAAAAGACCTAACCTCTCCCACGGCCACGCCCTGCATCATGTTCGCAAGCACGTGCTCCACGTCACGCATCACTGCCATGGCCTGCATATTCAGCTCATTTCCCTGACGGACCTGGGTGTTCTGGTAGCGGGATACAAAAGCAAAACAAAGGATGGTCACCAGGGCGACCAGCAGGGTGGGAACCCAGAGTCTGGAATACGTTCTCCTGTTCATGGCTTGGCCTCCCATGGCCCGCCTGGGGCGGGCACCGGGATGAAGCCCTGCTCCAGCACCTCGGTTTGGCCCGGCGTAGTGAGCATGAACCGGGCAAATTCCTCGGCCCGTGCATTCCCGCGAAGATAGACGAGGTGGAGTCTCCGACGTAGCGGGTACGTTCCCTCGGTCACCTGTTCCGGGATAGGAAGGGTATGATCCACCTCAAGTACACGAATGGGCATGCCCAGCCTGATGAACCGCTGGGTGTCGCCAATGGAGACGAATCCAATGGCCCCGCGCATTCCGCCAACCCAGAGGATACTGTCCAAATTTGCTCCAGCTTCCCAGGCTGAAGTGGAGATGGTCTCCTGGTCCTGCTCGTGCGGAACGGCCGGGGCATGAAACGGGCTGCGCAGTCCGGTATAGGCCTCGAATATCGCCAAGGTGCCCCGGCCGATAAGCTTGGAAACCAGCACGATGTCGGCCTGCCCTTCCTGTCCAGGAAACCATGTTTTGGTCCTTCCGGTATAGATGTCCCGCAGTTCCTCCTTGGAAACAGCCTGCCTGGGATTATGGCTGTTGACGATGATCGCCACGGCGTCATAGCCGATGACAACGTGTTCGAATTCATCCGTTTCCTCGGGAGTGAGCTCCCTGCTGACCATGCCGATATCGGCCGTCATGGCCCGAACCGCTGCTATGCCAAAGGAACTCCCTCCCCCTTGGAGAAGGATTCTCGGCCCGGTCTGCTTGCAATACAGATTCGCAACCTCCTGCACGATGGGTTGGATTGTTGTCGATCCAACAATTCGCAATTGCGTTCCATCATGGACACCAAACGCTTCAGGGTGTCGCTCCTGCGCCAAAACAGCGGTGCTGCTCATCTGCCAGAAGAGCAGTGCCAGAATCCAGAACAGCAGAAAATTTACTGATAGTCCCGCCGAACATCGTCCAGGACATTGCATCATCCTTACTCCTTTTGTAGCTACTCAGCATGCATGAGTTGAGTAGTTACCCATTATTCATCTTTTCCCATCAGCAGATATGACATCTTTCTCCTGCTCTGACTCCGTCGCCTTTTTTTGGGCCTCTTTCTCCCGGACGAACGTGCAAATCTTCATATCCATCTTCAGGATATGGTCCAGCAGCCATTCCTTGAGAAACGACAGCAAGGCGGCTGGCTCAACGGTCCTATGTTCGTAAATGTCTCGCTGCTACCGCTTGACGGCAGAAAGGGATTCCACAATCAATCATGCTTGACCTCAACCCGGTTCCCCCCCTGCTCCTTGGCCCGGTACAGGGCCTGATCGGCCCGATTGGTCAGGGTCAGTTCCGTGTCGCCGGGCTGATAGGCCGCGACACCGAAGCTGGAGGAGACAGATCGTGGAATGGGAAAGTCGTACTCAGCCACGGCCAGGCGCAGTTTTTCCGCCAGGAGCTTGCCGCCGTCCAGGTCGCTACCCAGCGCCAGCAGGATGAACTCTTCTCCGCCCCATCTGGCCAGGGTGTCACAGCTCCTGATGTTCGCGGCGAGCAGTCGGGTCACGTCCTTGAGCACGTTGTCCCCGTCCAGATGTCCGTAGGTGTCGTTGATGCTCTTGAAATTGTCGATGTCCAGCAAGATCACGGCCAGCGGTGTGCCGTAGCGTTGAGCCCGCTTCAACTCGGCTCCCAGAACCTCGCTGAATTTCATCCGGTTGAAGATGCCGGTCAGCGGGTCAGTGGAGGCCTGTTTTTCCAGGATTTTGTTGATCAGCTCCAGGGACTTTTGATACTTTTTCTGCTCGGTGACGTCGCTGAAGGCGATGACCGCCCCACTGCCCCTTTGCTCCAGTTCCAGAGGCCTGCAAACAACTGACACCGGGAGTATCCGGCCAGACTTGCAGGTAAAGACGTCCTTGTCGCTCCTATACTCCTGGTTGGCGCGCGCGGCCCGGGCCGCTCCACTCTGGTCCGGCCCCAGGAACGTTCCGTCCGGCTGCTGGATATGGAACACCTCGTCCAGCGCCTTGCCTTCGACATCGTCCAACGTGTAGCCTAAGAGGCGCTCCGCTTCCGGATTCATGAAAATCAGCCGGCCCTCCGCATCCACCAACAGGACCCCTTCACCCAGCACGTCCATCATGGTTTGCAGACGCCGCTCCAGCACGGCCTTTTCACGCAACGAAGCGATCAACTGGTTGAAGGATTCGGAAAACCTGCCGAGGAAATGCACTTGTTGGCTCAGATCGCCGTCAGCAACCTGCCTGGCCTGCCACGACAGGTGCGCCAGGTTCGACTGCAACGCCTTCATCGGCATGGCCAGGACGTTGTTGCGCGCCGTCTGGGTCTCCAAACGGCCATTGGCCAGGTCTTCGGCAAATCGGTACGCCTCGTTGACCATGCCGAAAAAATCCATCAAGCGCTGCGCCGCGGCCCGTATCTCAGGATCATCGCCAATATGTTCGGCCTGAAAAACAAGGCCGTCCCGCCCCATACCCCGCTTCAGAACCGGGGCCAGACATTTGCCCACCTCCTGGACCAATTCCAGCGCACCCATGCTCAGCCCTCCACCAATCGGGCGGTGAACCGATAGGTCCGGTCGCCGGTGGCCCAGCAGTCAATCTCGCGGACGCTAAACTCCTTGCCGGTATAGGCATTCAAGATACCGGCAATGAACCCTTCGTCATAGTCGCAGACCGAGTCACCGGAAATTGGCAGCCCGGAGCAATCCAAATCTTCGGAAACCGTCAGCGTGAACCGTAGCGCCTCCAGATCCGCCTCCTCGATCCGCAACACGCTGACCTTCAAGGCGATCAACTTCTCCTTCAGGTCCGCGATGAACTCTGGAAAAGGCAGGGTTGTATCCAGCACATGACGACAAAACTCCCGGCCAGCCAGTTCCCCGGCAGCGGCCATGAGCTTCCTGGTTTTCTCCAGCCCCAGTTCCTTGGACAAAACATCCTTGAACGTAAAATGCATCAAACGGTACACGGTCACCGACGTCTGATCGCCGAGGTTGGGCCGACCGATGCTCAAATCTCCCAGGTCTTCCCAGGTAAAGTCATAGTTTTTTTCCATCACGTACTCCTTGATGTCGAATTTTGGAGCTCCGGGGAGTTTTCGTCAAAAAACAATTTCTTTCCATCAGGCCTTCACCGCCTCCCCGCTCCACCTCCCAGCGCAAATGGTCCATGAAATGCCTACTGTTCCAGAGCCCGGTCAGCTCGTCCGTGGTGGCCATGATCCGCAACCGCTCCTCGGCCTGCTTGCGCTCCGTAATGTCCTGGCCGAAGGGATCAGACCCAAGGACATCGCCGAACAGTCCGGCCTGGATACCCGCACCGTCAGCAGCTACATCCGCCGCATGAGCGATCATCGGCAACTGGACCGCAACGGGTTCGCTGGTTTAGATGGTCACGTATCCTGCCTGGGACAAACAGGGATTCAGGTTGAAGACACTCCAACTCGCAGGTGCTGAACAGATCTCGCTTTTCCATCAATCATTGATCTACGTCCGTGGACATGCCAGATTTGAGCGGCATTGTGAACGACGGCATTTCGGCTGATAATCGCTGACCGCGCCACGAAAGGGTCGGGAGCCAATCTGTCCAGCCTCCAAGCTATTGATCAACTTGCGACGACGCGATAACAGGACAATCATACCGTATCGTGATTGAGTTCTTGTCCACTGTTCCGGACCGATTCCCAATTCCGGCCTGCCTCCCGCACACCAAATCTGGAGACGCACATGGACCCCGCCGCTCTGATCCCCGAGGCCTTGCCCATTCCCGTTGAATGGGGCTGGTTCTACGCGTTTTTGCTACTCACCTTCATCATCCACCTGCTGTTTATGAACGTCATGCTCGGCTCCTCCGTTATCGCCCTGGTCCATCATCTGCGGGGCAAGGCCGAAACCGAACCGCTGACCGTGGACATTTCCCGGAAGCTGCCGTTCATCGTGGCCTTCACCGTGAACTTCGGGGTGGCCCCGCTGCTTTTTTTGCAGGTGCTCTACGGCCAGTTTCTGTACACCAGCAGTGTGCTCATGGCCGTATACTGGCTGGCCGTGGTCGGGCTGGTGATGCTCGCTTATGTCAGCGCCTATATCTATGATTTCAAATACGCCTCCCTGGGGGCGATGCGCACGGTTTTCATCGCCGTGACCGCGGTCTGTCTGCTGGCCACGGCCTTCATCTACACCAACAACATGACCCTGATGCTCAGACCAGAGGTCTGGCCGGGCTATTTTGATCGACCGGACGGGACCATCCTCAACCTCGGCGATCCCACCCTGATCCCCCGCTACCTGCATTTCGTGGTGGCCTCCCTGGCCGTGGCCGGGCTGTTTCTGGCCCTGCTCTGGCAGCGCAAAGCCGCCCGGGGAGAGCCTGGGGCACGGCGTTGGGTGGCCCACGGCATGGCCTGGTTCGCCTACGCCACCATGGTCCAGGTCGCCGTGGGCATCTGGTTCCTGGTAGCCTTGCCCCAGCCCATTCTCCTGCTGTTCATGGGCGGATCGGGCCTGCATACGGCCGTCCTGCTGGTCGGAATTTCCTTGGCCGTACTCAGCGTGATCACGGCCATGCGCCAAAAGGTCTATCTGACCGCGGGCCTGCTGATCACCACGGTCACGGTGATGGTCTTCCAGCGCGATCTGCTCCGGGACGCCTATCTCAGCCCGTATTTTGACATCAGCGACCGGGTCGTGACCAACGAGCAGCTTCCCCTGATCCTGTTCATCATCACCCTGGTCCTGGGTCTGGGGGCCATTGCCTGGATGCTCAGACAGGCCGTGATGGTCGGAAAGGAGGCGAGCTGATGAGTTATCCGGTCTGGGAACTGTATTGGGCCGGCGGGGGCCTGCTCATCGCGGTCATCGCCATTATCCACGTTTTCATCGCCCACTTCGCCATCGGCGGGGGGCTGTTTCTGGTGCTCACCGAGCGCAAGGGGTTGCGGGAAAATAACCAGGGCATCCTGGATTACACCCGCCGCCACGCCAAGTTTTTCCTGATCGTGACCATGGTCTTCGGGGCACTGACCGGGGTGGGTATCTGGTTCACCATTTCCCTGGTCGCCCCGGCGGCCACTTCCCAGTTGATCCATACCTTCGTCTTTGCCTGGGCCATTGAGTGGGTCTTTTTCCTGGCCGAGATCGTGGCCATTTTCGTCTATTTCTACACCTTCGGCAAAATGGAGCACCGCCGACACATGCTCATCGGCTGGCTGTATTTCTTCTTTGCCTGGATGTCCCTGTTCATGATCAACGGGATCATCGGCTTCATGCTCACCCCCGGGGACTGGCTGACCAGCCGGGACTTCTGGGACGGCTTCTTCAATCCATCCTTCTGGCCGGCCCTGGCCTTTCGGACCTTCATCGCCCTGATTCTGGCCGGGCTGTATGGCTTCGTCACCGCCACCTGGGAAAAGAACCCGGAACTGCGGGAAACCCTGGTCCGCCACTGCGCCAAATGGCTGCTGCTGCCCTTCGGCTTTCTGCTGCTCTCCGGCTGGTGGTACGTGTCCATCCTGCCTGAGGGCCCCACGGCCATGATCCTGGGCCGGAACCCTGAAATCGTGCCCTACTTTCAGGGCTTCCTGTGGATCTCGGCCCTGCTGTTCATCGGAGGCCTGATCATGGCCGTGCGCATGCCTGCGGGGATCAAGAGGCCCATGGCCCTAGTCCTGCTGGCCATCGGCCTGTTCTACATGGGCAGCTTTGAGATGATCCGCGAAGCCGGACGCCGACCCTACGTGATCTACGGCCACATGTACTCCAATGCCATCGTCAAGGGCACGGAGGACGCCATTACCCGGGCCGGATACCTCCAATCCGCCAAATGGATCCAGCACCGGGAGATCACCGAAGCCAACAAGCTGGCCGCCGGGCGGGAGCTGTTCCGGGGGCAGTGCTCCTCCTGCCATTCCATCGGCGGCCCGCTCAATGACATTCGCCCGCTGACCGCCAAGTTCGGGGGCTTCGGCATGGACGCAATGATCTCCGGCATCGGCCGGGTCTATGAATACATGCCCCGCTTCGCGGGCACGCCCCAGGAACGCGACGCCTTGGCCAACTTTCTGGTCCGCGCGGTCCACGAGCGGGAAGCGCCCCAGCCTGTCCAAAGGCCGGAACAAACAGCCGAAGTGACCATCCCGCCCTTTGATCCGGACCAGGACGAATACGTGCTCCTGGCCTGGTGCAACCTGGGCGAGAAGTGCATCACTGACTGCGACGCCCACTGGTCCCTGCTGCCCCCGGGCAGCACGCTCTACGCCCAGTTGGTCCGTCGGGACTTCCAGCCGAAAATCGTCACCGAGAACGTGGTCATCACCTACGCCGCTCCTCCGGGCTCCATGGACCCGGCCTCCCAGGTGGAGTTCTGGGATTATGCGAATTCCCTGATCGGCAAGGACCTGCCCCGCAACGTGGGGTCCACCGGAATGGGACTGACCGGGGAAATGACCCTCAACCCAACCTTCCGGACCTTCATGGCCGGCGGGATTCCGGTCCTGCCCTACGCGGACGACGGTTCGCTGAACCCTTACCCGATCTTCACCTTCGAGGCCCGCAACGCCGAAACCGGGGAACTCCTGGCCATGACCCAGGCCATTGCTCCGGTCTCCACAGAGGTGGGCTGTCACAACTGTCACGGAGGAACCTGGCGGCGGGACGGGGCCATGGGCATTGCCGCGGACACGGCCTCGGACGTCCTGGCCGTGCATGACCGCCGCCACGGAACCACCCTGCTGGCCAATGCCGAGCAAGGCAGCCCGGTACTCTGCCAAAGCTGCCACCCGGATCCGCTGCTGAGCGCCGAAGGCGACCCAAAGCGGCTGAACCTGCCAGCGGCCATCCACGGCTTCCACGTCCACTACCTGCTGGACCGACCCGGCCCGGAACCCTGCCACGCCTGCCACCCCACCGGCCCGGAAAGCTTCACCTACTGCGCCCGAGGGGTCCATGCCAGCGAGGTCGGGCTGACCTGCACCCACTGCCACGGCACCCTGGAAGACCACGCCCTGACCCTGCTTAAGGCCGAAAAACAGGCCGGCAAGCCCCAGGCCGAGCGGCTGATGCGCGACCTGCGGCCCCGGGTGGTCAGCGCGGTGGAGGACATCAACCCGCGCACGCCGTGGAACGACCAGCCGGACTGCCTGTCCTGCCACGTGGACTATGAGCGACCGGCCAGCCGCGACGTTTCCGCCTTCAACGACTGGGTCCGCGGCCCGTCGGGCCTGTACCGCCTGCGCACCGACGAGTCCGGCCTGATGTGCCAGGCCTGCCACGGCCCCACCCACGCCGAATACCCGGCGGTAAACGCGTTCCATCCGGACCTGGACGCCATCCAACCCTTGCAATACCAGGGCAACAAGGGCGTCATCGGCAGCCGGGACAACTGCGCGGTCTGTCACATCGAGGAAATGTACTACGACTTCCACCACCCCAATACGGTGAAGTATTGAGAGGGGGATTCAGAATTGAGGATTCAGAATTGAGGATTATTATCCATCCGTAGGGGCACGGCGCGCCGTGCCCCTACGGATGTTCGCCGGTCCGGCCCGGAAACAAAACCCGGCCACGGAGTTGGGCGGATCAAAACAAAAAGGCAGCTCTCACGAGCTGCCTTTTTTATGCGGATCCATGTGGCATCAGCCACATGACCTATTGCTCTTTTTCGCAAACTGAAACGGAATGACGGGCCAAACCCTCAAGCCTTCCGACTCCTGAATTCCGAAATCTGAAATCTTCCTTTTTCTATCTCGCGATCATCGCCCGCAGAATGTCCGCGCAGCCTTCGGCGTTGTGGCTCATCTCGTGCATGTATTCGAAAAAATGCAGGAGTTGGAAGACGTCCTTGAAATCCATGTCCGCGCTGAACAGTTCACGGAACAGCAAGGACTTCATTTTGCGCACGTCGTTGTGCTGGCTTCTCACTGCCCGATAGGCATCCTTGACCGCCTCTCGGTCCGCGATGTCCGTATGCACGAGGCGAATGGTCCCTTCCAGGGCCGGTTTGAGCAGTTCCACGGCCCGAATCGCCTCTTCGACCAAGGACAGTCCGTCGGTGCGCAATGCCCCGGGGATGTTCACGGTGTGGATGTTCAGCCAGTCCAGGGCGTCCTGGGCCGAATCCAAAATATTGTCCTGGGCTCGGGTATAGTTCAGAAAAAGGGTCTTATCCACGGCCATAAACAAACCGCGAGGCAGGTGGTTGCGCGTATTACGCTTGATCTTGTCCGCTTTGTCCTCAA
Source organism: Desulfonatronum sp. SC1 (assembly GCF_003046795.1). Lineage (NCBI taxonomy): Bacteria > Pseudomonadati > Thermodesulfobacteriota > Desulfovibrionia > Desulfovibrionales > Desulfonatronaceae > Desulfonatronum > Desulfonatronum sp. SC1. Next base: position 81,938 of record NZ_PZKN01000019.1, read on the forward strand.
GTTGATCCAGCTCCTGTTTCAAGATCTGAAACTCCTTGCACGCACTGCCGCCCCCGATATAGCACAAGAGTGACTCGTTGATGATCGTCATGGCGGCTTCCACCTGGCTGTAATGCTCCAGCAGCCCGTCCATGGGAGAGCGACCTCCGATCATGCTCAAAAAAGGAATTCGAAACAGCATAGATCACCTCGTGGGCACACGGCCCGTGCCTAGTACACGGACCAGCGCAATAGTTGGTAAATTACAATGGACGTAAAGGCAGCGATCGGGACGGTCAACAACCAATACATCACGATTTTCCCCAGAACCCGAAAATCCACCGCGGCAAACCCTCGCGCCAGGCCGACACCGACCACGCCGCCCACCGTAGCGTGGGTGGTGGAAACCGGCATCCCCAGGTTCGAGGCCATCAGGACCGTGGTGGCCGCGCCAAAGCCCACGGAAAAACCGCGGGTATTGGTCAGCAGGGTGATCCGCTCCCCCACCGTGGACATGACCCGCTTTCCGAGCACCATGACCCCCACGGCAATACCCACGCCGCCGAACAGCAAAAGCCAGAGGGGCACCTCGGCCGTGGCCGCCAAACCTCCGGTCCGGGCGATGACCCAGATGGCCGCCACGGGTCCGATGGCGTTGGCCACGTCATTGGCCCCCAGGGACAGGGCCATGTAGCAGGCCATGCCGATCTGCATCCTCCGAAACAATTCCTCCATGGATTCCGGCCCCTGCTCCACACCGTGCAGGAATCGGCCCACCACGAGGTATCCGATACCCCAGACCACCGCAGCCACTGCGCAGGCAATGCCGAAAATGGCGTAGGCGCTGATTCCAAGAGCCTTGCCCAACGGCATCTTCAACAAAAAGGAGGTCATCACCAGAACCACGGTCATGGCCAACCAAAAGGGGGCCCACAGCTTGGCGTTGCGGACAAAGTCCCGTGCGCTCAAGACTTTTTTGCGGATGTGCGAAAAGACCAGATAGGCCAGCAACGCCCCGAAAAACGGTGAAATGATCCAGGACAGCACGATGCCGACCATCGTGCCCCACCGGACCACCTCTGGCCCGCCGGCCACAAACCCAAAACCGAGAATGCTCCCCACGATGGAATGGGTTGTGGAAACAGGAAAGCCGAACAGCGTAGCCAGAAGTACCCACAAACCTGCCGAGAGCAACGCCGACAGCATCCCCAACATAAGGATGTTTTGATCCGGAATCATATCCGGATTGATGATTCCTCTGGAGATAGTTGCGGCTACGTTGGCCCCGAGAAATACAGCGCCAGCGAATGCCAGCGTGGAAGCTATCAGCACCGCCTGCTTGACGGTGATGGCCCGGGAACCCACGGAAGAGGCCATGGCGTTGGCCGCGTCGTTGGCGCCGATGCTGAAAGCCATGAGCAAGCCGCCGAAAATGGCCAGAACCAGGACGATGGTGACGATATCCATATTTCAGAGGGGAGGGTTGAAATCCTGAACGGTTTCGAACCCTTTGAGAAGTTTTCCGGTTCTAAAGAGTTGCGGCTTGGGGATATTCGCCATAGAGGATGGTGGGAGAAATTGAAGATCGATCATGGAGCAACCGTGAGGTATAGAATCTTCACCTGTTTGTCAAAAACGAGGCGCGCCTGCTGCTCCGTCGCCCTGGTGGGAATGAGCTGGATACTCGCCTTTCTCAAGGGGCCGGGCGCGCGCTCCTTTCCGCGGAAGGCAGATGCACCGCTAGGCGCTGGATGTCTTCCAGGTACTCCCGCCAACCGTGGAGATAAAAGGCCAGAGCCCGAGAAAAATTCTTGCCGACCAAGCCGTCCAGGAAGAGTTGGGAAATGTCACGCTCGCGTTGCAACACGTACTGGGAGAGCAAAAACACCCTCCGCTCCTCCTGGCTCATCTGGCGCATCAACCACTCCAGCACGTGCCGAGCCCGAGGCTGGTACATCCAAAAATACATTAAATCCAGGGCATTGACGACAACAGCAAGGTTTAAACTCTCTTCCTCACGGGTTGCCGCACAGACGAACCGCTCCGGCTTTTCCAGGACGCTGAGCACTTCGGAGTCCGGATGCCGCAGTTCAAGACTGGCGTAAACATCGAACATCTGGCGCAGCTTGGCCGTGTAATCCAGGGTTCTCTCCCGGAAGTTCACGGCCCGGTCGGCCAAGCCCTCGATGAACCCGGCCACGATGTCCGAGGCCAGCTTGGAGATGACTGCGGCCCAGTTCTGGAGCACCATCCCCACCGCCGGCACGCCGGCCGCCCCCAACGCAAAGCCGAGCAGAAAATTCAAAACCAAAGCCAGCGGAATGGAGAGTATTGTCCTAAACAGATTGCCCACGGCCGCGGCCTTGGGCAGTCCGCGAAACAGATTGTGCCCGGCCAGGTACATCCCGTTGACCACGGCCATGACGGCATACAATGCCACCGGCCCGGACTCGACCGTGATCCCCATCCCTCGGTCCAGAAGCATGGTCTTGACCAGCAAATCCAGCAGCGGCACCGAAAACCCAGTGTACATCAACGAATCCGCGATTCGGTTCCATTTGACGTATTCGCTCCAGTGCAAAAACGGAGTCCGCCGCAATCCTCCGGCCCCGAGTACGGCCTGGATGATGTTGCGCACCCCGGTGATCCCGAACCAGATCAACGCTCCAAAATAGGCCAGCACCCACCAGTCTTTGGTTAGGGCGAAAGTAGCGAAGGCCGGAACAAAACCGCACAGGATTTTCAACCAGTTTTTGAGATGCGTGTTCAGGTAGCGCGGATGCGGACACTCTTTGTCCTTGGACGCGGCGGCACAGTCCAGGCGCAGCTTCTTTTCCTCCTCCCTGGCGTACCCACCCAGCAGACGAATATTGCTTTGGTCGGGCGGAACGAAGCGATACCCTTCCACCAGCCATTCCTCGGTGACCGGACGAAACAGCCGACACCAAAAGCTTCGTGGGGCATTTTCGCGCAGGCCCATGCCCAAGCATGGGCTTTGCCCTTGACCGCTGTGGCCAGGACTGTACGTCCGGCGCAGAGCCACATCGATCCGAATGGGAATGCACCGCCTGCCGTTACCGGTGATACAACCTCGTGAAGACTCTTGAAGCGCTACGGGACCGCTTGCCGAATTCCTTCCGACAATGGCCTCCAGTGCCTTCTCTGGCTCGCCGCCAAGGCGCTCCACCTGTCGGCGGCTCTTTTTCGGCAACGTGTCCACCACGACCAGCCCCATGCCCGGAACCTTGGCCGATCCGCCGGTGGAGTCCGTGCCGATGCGCGACTTGAGCATCGTGTTCCGGTAATATCCTCGAAAATGCTCAAGTTCTTCAAGGATCTTCCGCAGCGCCGCCTTCTGGCCAGGATCGCGTTCCAGATCGTCCTCCGCCCGGTACACGATGTCCATGACGCAGCGCTTCAGACGAACGGCATTGCCGGAATTAAGGGCGGATTGCAGTTCCAGGATGCGGATCTGGTCAGGACACCGTCCGTACGCGGCATCCTTGAAATTGAAGGATTCCAAACGGGTTATCCGGCCCCGGGCCTGACCCAGCAGTTCCAGGACGTCTTCCGCCCACAGTCCGCTGAGCCCCAGCGTGATTCGGAACCGGGCATGCAGGCGCTCCAAATGGGCCAGCAGTTCCGGCAAGGAAGCCCGCAACAGCAACGGGGCTTGGTCGTCATCCGCCGGCACGAATGGGTTGAAAAGTTTGGGATTTCGAGCAGGGCGCAGGTAGTCCTCGATCACGACCTCGGCGTCGAATCGATTCATTTCCTCGGCCAGTTCCATGGCCGCCCGGCGTTGGGCATCCCCGCCGAAAGCGCAGCATTCATGAAGATCGTCCAGCCGCTCCCGAAACAGCGACAAGAGGGAATCGTGGATCAGCTTGCCCAGGTGGTGCAAGGATGGTTGTCCGGTGCCGACCAGATGGAGCAGGTCGTCCCTGGACAGCTCGGGCATCAGGACTCCGAAACGACGATTGATCTCCAAACGGTGCGTCACGTTGAAGGCGTCCAGGACCGCGAAAACATAGGCCTGTTTAAAGTCGGAAGCACGACGGCCCTCGCCCATGAACTCCTGGACGTCTGGTTGGCGGATGAACTCCAGAAAATCACGGGTGTCCGTGAAGCCTCGCGGCGTCCAAATCAACCGAAGATACCTTCCGCGAAATCGCGGCGAAAATTCCAGTCCGACTCGAACGTCCACCTCCATGATCTCCGCAGCGCGCATCAGCTCCTCGGCCACCTCCGGGGTCAGGAAATTGTAGTAGATCACCCGGAGCCGACGGATACCCTTGATCCAGGCGTCCATGATCAGGTGGGTGGCGGATTTGCGGCCCTTGGTGTTGGCGTCGTGGACATGATCGTCAAAAGCGATCTGGTTCCAGGCCTCCGGCATTTCCACTAGGTGGTACTTGCGCAACTGACGGGCAATGGCCCGAGGACGTCCGGTGGCCGCATCCCGAAAATCCCGTGCAAGTTGGAGCTTGACGCCTTCGTCCTCGGCCCGAACCAACTCCTTCATGATCTGTAACAGCACCCGAGCCGTATTGTTGCGCAACGCCACGCCGGACATGGAGAAAATCTCCTCTCGCAACGCCCGCAGGGTGCGCAAACGCTCCTCCACATCGCTTCGCTCCAAGGACCGAAACAGCCGAACCACGGCGTAGGCCACGCGCAACCCGGTGCTGGCGGCCATCTCCTTGATGCCGTGAGGATGCAGGTACGGCGTGAGCAGGCTCTTCAAGTTGGGCTCGTCCTCGCCCTGCAGGACATCGTTGACGATGGCCAGCAGCTCGAAGTCCTTCCGATCGAAATAAAGGCGGTCCATAAGGGTCGACATCTTCAGAAAACATCCAGGAATTGTTAAAAAAAATGGCAAAATCGAAACACAAAGCACTCCTGTAACCTCAATGTAACAATATCCGAAACAATGCACAATTCCATACCCTGCGGGTGCCAAGTGAGAAGTTTCCTGTTCTATTCAGCGTTTGAACGCAAAAACGCCCGCTTAGCAAACTAAGCGGGCGTTTTTGGTATTGAGAGATGATCTGGCGGCGTCCTACTTTCCCACGGTTAGAACCGCAGTATCATCGGCGCTGGAGGGCTTAACTTCCGAGTTCGGAATGGGGTCGGGTGTGTCCCCTCCGCCAAGGCCACCAGAACAAATTTGGTGATAGGTGGTTTGTGGTTGGTGTTTTGTGGGAACTTTGGATTGCTCCAAGCCACAAGTCACATGTCACAAATCACTTTTTCATAGGTAATGAAGAATAGAGAGGTTAAGACTCACGGTCTATTAGTACTGGTCAGCTGAGCGCATCGCTGCGCGTACACCTCCAGCCTATCAACCTGGTGGTCTACCAGGGACCTTTAGGGAATCACTTCCAGGGAGACCTA